>JAJRCM010000107.1 GCA_028678965.1 Methanomicrobiales archaeon
ATACCAGGTGGAGATAATCTGGTGAAGGTGAAACAAATCCTTAATCTGTTAGAGCGAGATGTTAGGAACTAGATTGTAACTATACCTACACATTCATTCACTCAAAAAAAACGTCCACTTCATCTCAATCATGATGAATCATTATCAGGGATGATATGGTATATTGAATGGTTATTTACCACCGTATCAGGTGACCCCGTATTAACCTCCGCCTTGTACGGATGATATTGATAACGATAAAGGCAACGGCGAGGAGCGAGAGGCCGATGATCGCGTAGATAATAAGACCGAAATTTTCCTGCACGATCGAGAGGTTACCAAAGAAATACCCAACTAAGACGAATCCGATGACCCATATCCCCCCGCCCAGCACATTGTACATCAAAAACCGTGGATACTGCATCTTGCCAACACCGGCGAGGAAGGGAGCGAATGAGCGGATAAAGGGCACGAACCGAGCAATCACGATAGTGGACCCTCCATATTTCTGAAAATATGCCCTTGTCGTTTCCAGATGTTCCTTTTTAACGAGAGAGTGCTGTTTCTCAAGCACCTTCATCCCCAGTGTAATCCCTAACCAGTAGTTCACTATATTACCAAATACAGCAGCAAGAATTAAAGCACCAATCAGCAGCCAGACATTGAGTAGTCGTGCTCCGGCCAGGGCACCAGCCACAAAGAGCAAGGAATCCCCGGGCAGATAGGGCATGATCACGAGGCCTGTCTCAAGAAAGATAATAAAAAAGAGGAAAACGTAGGTCCAGAATCCGTATAACTCAATGATCTGCGGGAGGTAGGTATCGAAATGTAACAGCAAGTCGAGAGCTACAGAAATTGGATCCATTCCTTACCTTACTGGGAGGTATGAGATAAAAGAATCGACTAGGACCTTGAATTAGGTGGTTGCATTCTCTTTTGGAGATCCCCCTAGTCGCTTCCCCCTGTCCCTCATGAACCCATGTAGAACCGCAGCCGGGACACCGTAACCATTCGGAGAATACCTTCCATTGAAATAAAAAAATAGCTTATTAAATCATGGAAGGGGAACGACTGTTTACGTCGTAAACAGGAGTACCTCAGAGAAGGGCGATGCGACTATCCCCCTCCGGTTCCCACACCGAGACTCGGTAGTGGGGATAGTAAAGTCGCATTTCACCTTGCCGGAAGTTCTGCTGGGAATGAATAAAAGTTGATGGCAAGGATAGCACTATACCCTTTACTTTTCTGGATATTATCTATTTTGGAGTCATTTATCCATTAGTTTCTTCCTACGGAATTAACATCCGCTCCGATACTTCCGGTATACCTGCTCCAGCTCTGCAAGGTCGTTCATGGGCGTTGGGATCACCCTCGAATCGTTCTCCATGATAGATCTTGCCAGATCCCTGAAGATTCTGGCTTCGTCGGATCCGGGGGCATGTTCCACGACGCCTCTTCCCTCCAGCTCGCAGGCTTGGATAACCGGGCTCCTGGGGACGAACCGGACGAAGTTGGTTCCCAGCCGCCTGGCAAACTCAGGAATGAAGGCGTGCTCAAAGGCTTCGTCGCCATTGCTGTTGCAGATGATTCCTGCGAGGCCGGTGTCACCGCGGCTGGCAAGGCGCTGCACGGCCCGGGCGATGTTATTCGCCGCATAGATGCTCATGAATCCCCCGGAGCAGATGAGATAGATCTCCCGTGCGAACCCCTCGCGGATGGGCATGGCAAACCCTCCGCAGACCACGTCGCCGAGCACATCGTAGATGGCAACATCGATCTTGAAGGTCTCAAACGCCCTGAGGTCCTTCAAGATCTTGAGTGCGGTCAGAACCCCGCGCCCGGCACAGCCCACGCCGGGCTCCGGCCCTCCCGCCTCGACGCAATAGATTCCCCTGGGCGTTTTATGGACGATGGTATCGAGTTTCATCGCATATTCGTCCTTCCCCAACCTCAACTGCTCCCGGTACGTCTCAAGGACAGCGGGAATGAGGCTTCCCCCGGCCAATATCCTCGTGGAATCCCTCTTGGGATCGCAGCCGACCTGCATGACGGATAGGCCCATCTCACTCAAGGCCGCAGAGACGTTCGAGGCAATCGTACTCTTCCCGATGCCCCCTTTGCCGTAGATTGCGATCTGTCTCATCGATTCTTCACCACTTCGCCTCGTATCTCTTCTCCTTCGAACGCCACCGGATCGTCCACTCGTTCTGGACAGCTTCGAAAAGGTTCAGGATCCCCGTATAGCCAAAGTACTCCCTGTTGATAAACCTGAACTGACGCATCATCCTCACCAGCTCGACGACATACGCTACGCCGAACCCCTCACTCGCGTGCCGTTCGATGGTAGACCCGAATACGACCCTCGGTCTCACCTCGCCGAGGCTCCTTCTCGTCTTATATACGTCTGTACCATACACGATCTTTGGGTTGAGCCCGAGATCTTTCAGCTCCCCCTCCAGGAGTTCCCGGACCTGCCGCTGCGCGGAGTAGAGAGCAACGAGTTCCGGGGTCATCTCCATATCCTCGGTGACAAAGCGGAGGAGTGGGATCCCGACCGTTGCATCGGCGACGATCGCCGTGGGGGTCCGGTAAAAGAACCGAGCCATGGGCCACTTGCGCCGGCATGTCGCCATAACCATCCTCTCGCCATCCGACACCATCTTCCCCGCCTCCCTCTCATGGTCGAACCGGCTGCCAAGTTCGGTCAGCCAGCGTCCCGTATTGGTCATCCCTATCGGGAGGGGTATCCCTCTGCAGATCTGTTCGATCCCATACTCGGATGCGAGGTAATCCACAGCCCTCTGACCAGCATCATGGCTCAACAGGAGCGAGGTCTCGGCAGACGATACATTCTCGATCTCGGCAAGCGGGGTCTTGTGCGTGAGCGTAGCAACAACCCGAACCCCCATCTGGGAGAGGATCTGTTTTACCCAGTCCAGGTCCGCCATCCATGTTGGGTTGGCATTTGCATGGGGGGCGATGAGGCAGACCGATCTCGGGACCTTCTCCCCTTCTTTCTTTATAAGGCGCTTCAATATCACCTCAAGGGCAATATCGATACCTTCGTACTGCGATCCCCTGAAACCTGCGCATTCGATGGGGATGAGCCTAAACTTCACTTCCGGTTGCACGGTCTCGCATACGGCAACGATGTCGTCGCCAACGATCTCGGGTCCGCATGCACTGAGTATGAACAGAGCGGTGATGGGAAGACCCTTCACCTCCCTGATAGTGCGGGCGAGGAGATCTTCACCCCCGTGTACGATTTCGTCCTCGCAGAGCTTGGTGCAGAGTGTAATTGTCTCCATGTAATCGCATTCCTGCCAGGCAAAGGCGTTGTTTACGAGATACTCGCATCCCTGAGGTGAATGGGCGAGGAGGGCAGAACCGGAGACCCCCAGTGCAGTCTGGGCGGCCCCGTTAAAGGCACACCGGAGATAGGGGTCGGTGCATTTCTCCAGATTCGCGGCCTCCTGAGCCGGTATCTCGCTATCTCCTGCTTCCATAGAGCATCCCCCTTAACAGCCGGGAACGTGGGAGGTTTCTGTTCTCGAGTGCCTGCCTGACGAGCGCAGCAATATTCTTGATCCCCCCAAACCCGTACTGGGGCTGGAACGCTGGGTTCATCAGGCTCAGGTTTACCACCGGGCAGGGAGGATACCTTGCAGCGTTTCCAAAGAAGATGACATCATCGTATTCCCGAACGATCTCCTCCAGCTCATCTTCGGTCTCTTTCGATGAGCGGAAGGACCCCAGGCGGAAAAGTCCTTTCGTGAGAATGATCTCAGGGTTGACCCCGGTTTCCAGGAGGAACTTGATGCTGGGCATCCTCTCCTTGATGGTGTAGGGATGGACATTGATTACGACAGGATAGGCGCCGAACTCCTCTACCATCCGTGCGAGAGAGAGGGCCCGTATCGGCCCAGGAAATTCCGTGATCTCGATGATCGCAGTCTTTCCCTCAAGCGCCTTCTTCAGGTAGGCAAGGTGCGGTTCCACCTCATGGGTCTCCCGCTCAATCACCTCGAGCGCTTCCTTCTCCATACCAAGAGGTTTTGCAACCCCAAGGAGCCACTCCCTGGTTGCCTCAAGTCCGTAGGGCTGCCCGGTCTTTGAGTACGGGATGCCGAACCGTTCCTCCATCAGATCGCCCAGCTTTTGGCCCCAATCATAGCACCACGAGGCATTCAGCTCGACCTCCCGGGCCCTCCGGATCTCCTCGACCGTGCACCCCCCCGCAATGACGGCGTTTATCTTTATCCCCACCTCACCAAGGAGCCGCTCGATCTCATCCAGGTCCATGTTGAACTCGGTGGTGGTGGGTCCCCAGCGGGCACCGAGGATATTCACGGTCCTTCTCCTCTTCTCCCTCGGGGGTTCCATCAACTCCATGATGAGTTTGAAGGCATCCTCGTAACCCGAGCGAAAATCGCCTCCGAACCCCTCACTCCTGAGGGCGAGCACCCTGCAGCCGACGAGCTTCTCTGCCTCGCGGGCGATACTCTCAACGTCGTCGCCGATTATCCCTGAACAGCAGCAGGAGAGGATGACGATGAGGTCAGGGTGGTACTTGGTGTACGCCTCCTTCACCGCTTCTAGAAGCTTCCCCTCACCACCGTAGATGACATGGCTTTCATCGAGGGAGGTGCAGGCGGTAGGTTCGAGGGGGACGCCCCGGATCTCGCAGCACTCCCTCGTTCTCACAAAATCAGACACGTACAATGGGCATCCGGTGGGACCATGCACCAGGGGGACCACATGGCGGATGCCGCTGATGACGTAGTAGGCGGTGAAGAACTTGCACATGGGGGCATGCGAGGCCTGCAGCCTGGGGATCAGCTCCCCTGTTTCAACTTTCTCCAGTAACTGTTGCAGAGTGCCGTGAAAAACTATGGAATCAGTTCCCATGTCTCGATCAATCTTCTTTTCCCGGGAGTGTATATACAGGTATGGTGATACACAAGGCAGGTGGTATCTTCCCATTTCCCGTCACTCCTCGGGAGGATTTATCCCGTCACTTCCCCCCCATAGACCATGGAGATCACACCTCGGGTGCACCAAGTTGAGGGCACAGACGGGAACTGCTATATCGTGATAAGGGACGGCCTTATCCTCATTGATACCGGCATGCCCGGGAACAGCAGGAGGATTCTCTCTTACATCCGGGAAACCCTCAAACGGGAGCCCTCAGAGATCCATACCATCATCCTCACCCCCTTCCACATCGACCATACCGGAAATGTCGCAGAACTCAAGAAAGTGGGGAATACAAACGTGGCGATCCATGAGGGGGACTCTCCGTACCTCTCGGGTGAGAAGCCCATGCCGGTACCGAAAGGCCGTAGATCCCTTCTCTTCCGAGTGCTTCGGCTCTTCCTCAGGTTCACACCGGTGCGTGCCGATATCTTCCTGAAGGATGGGGAGACCATCGCTGGTCTCACCTGCATTCATACCCCGGGCCATACTCCCGGGTCCACCTGTTTCTATGATTCGGAAGGAAAAGTCATCTTCGGGGCGATGCAATCATCACGACCGGAGGGGTGATTCATGGCCCATCCGATGAGTACTCTGCCGATGTCGTCATGGGTCGAGAATCCTTGGAAAAGATCGCCAGCCTAGACTTTGATGTCCTCCTGAGTGGCCATGGAGAGCCGGTCAGACACGGGGCAGCCGAGCAACTTTGAAAGTTCCTGAAAAGGGAATAGGAAGGGTACATATCTGGACAGACGCTTTCGGGAGAGAAGGAATTTTCCCTTGGATATCCAATTAGAACCGCAGCCGGGGCACTTCAACCATTCGGGAGGGTTCGTCTATGAAATGAGACATAAAGAAATGCTATAAAGTAATAGACAGGGAGGGATGAAAATGAGATTCACCTTAAAATGTACGAGGTCGCGGGTTCGATTCTCGCCAAAGGCTTTCTGAAAGAACGTTTTTTCATTTCATTTTTAAGCTGGATAATGAATTGTGTATTCATGATAAGTTCAAAGAAACTGAACATGTTCTCAGCTTTCGAAACAGATCCGATGAGGAGAGGGAAATATTCATCAATCTGTTCGTTTTTAATACGTACCTATGCAAAACATCACAAAGAGCAGAAAGATGGAGAACGGTATCGCTGTCTACTACAAAGCAGGTAGTGGAGAGAAATTCGAATCGTTCAATTACTCTGAGCTTATCGACATGAAGATCAACGCCCTTGATCTTCTCCAAGATCCAAAAAGCTATGCAGTCGACACAGAAAAGCATCGACTTGTCATGAAGAAGTAATCATCTTATTTTTCCCAGTATGATCTTTTAAGTGGGATTTTTATAACATAGTTTAAGCAGTCCATCTTGCCCGTAATAATAAATAAAAAAGTTATTTCA
>JAJRCM010000108.1 GCA_028678965.1 Methanomicrobiales archaeon
CTGGCAGGTACTTCTCCTGATGCTCGCCATCCTCGTCTCACTTTCCTTTGTCTGTGCGCTGACCCCCATGCTCTCCCCCTTCGACAGTGTTACTATACAGAGTGCCGTCACCGTGTGCATGCTTGTGTATATCGGGTACCTGGGGGTGATGGGATGATACGGGAGAGTATTCTTATCGCCGGGATCATCTACCTCGTGGTCATAGCGGTACAGATGTTCACTGTGCCGGCAACGCTCCTCCAGGGAGCGATATTTGGTATCGTTCTCCTCGCCGGGACAGGATTCTATTTTGTCCGCCACCACGAACTCCTCGAACACCTGGAGGTCGTAGCGCTCTGGGCGGCTATTCTTCTCTTTGTTCTCTATGCACTGCTGAGGCTGGGAGGCGTGATCTGATGGATCTCCTGTATGAGAAAGATCTCCGCCCATTCAAGTTCCGAATCCTGATGAGCTCCCGCCATGAAGCTCTTCTTCGCGCCCTGGCTGCCCGTTTTGGGGTGAGTGTACCGGTCATCCGTAAACGGATGATCGAGCGCTTCGATATGCAGCTTCTGGAGAACCTTCCAGCACGGTATGAAGCAGCAGAGCAGATGAGTGAAGGCAGCGATCCTGTCGATAAAGCCCTGGGGGTAGAACTATTCACCCGTGTCATCCCCCTGCTGGATCCAGGTGTCATGGATGAGATACGACACAGGGTTGGTGTCCTCATAAAGGACGGATCATCGGTGGAGGATGCCGTGATGGCAGGACATACCCTGGTGAAGGAGGCGCTTTTCCGATGAGCCTGCTCCAGCGGGTGAAGAACGTCGTCCGGTCACGGTCGATACACGTCTGCTTTGTGGATGTCGGGTCCTGTAATGGATGTGATATCGAGGTGCTGGCCACCCTCGCTCCGCGCTATGACATCGAACAGTACGGCATCTACGTCCATAACAATCCGCGGGAGGCCGATATTCTGCTCGTCATCGGGGCGATGACCCCCCAATGGGAGGACAAACTGCCGGCTCTCTGGGAGCGTATTCCCGAGCCGAAAGCGGCGATCGCCATCGGAAACTGTCCGATCTCGGGATGTGTCTTCCAGCGCCGTGATACTTATGTGAGTGCGCCGGTGGCCAAGTTCATTCCTGTTGCTGCGGAGGTACCGGGCTGTCCTCCCCGTCCCACGGAGATCCTCTCTGCCATCCTTTCCCTGGCCCCAACGGTATTCAAAGACTTCGAGGAGAGGCGCAGATGAAGAAAGTGGTGGATGTTTCATTCCCGGTTGGCCCTGTGCATCCCTGCTGGAAGGAGCCGGTCCGCCTGAAGTGCGAGACTAAAGGGGAGAAGGTGCTCCAGGCAGAGGTGGAACTGGGATATATGAAGAAGGGGATCGAACGGATCATGCGGGGACGACCGTGGCAGGAAGTGATGTTCCTCGCTGAACGGATCTGCGGAATCTGCTCGGTGATCCATAACATGGTCTTCATCGAGGGAATGGAGGCGATGAGTGGTATCCCCGTTCCTCCCCGAGCTGCGTACCTTCGGGTCATCGCCAACGAATTGGATCGTATCCAGAGCCATCTCCTCGCCAACTTTTCCTATTGCTATACTATCGAGCATGAGACCCTGGGAATGTATCTCCTCAATGTGCGGGAAAAAGCGATGGATCTCCTCGAACGACTTACCGGTGCACGGGTGAATAAAGCGTATATGATCCCCGGAGGGGTAAGATTCGATCTTCAGGCAGAGGATCATGTGATCATCTCCTCAACCCTTGACCAGATTGAACCTGATATTATGCGCTACACCCGCATGTTCAGTGAAGGACCCCTCATCGGGCTCCGCAGCCGGGGAATCGGGATCCTGAGCGAGGTGCATGCCCGGGAGGCGCACGCGGTTGGTCCCACTGCACGAGCGAGTGGCATTCGTACCGACCTCCGCACCCAGCACCCCACCTATCAGAAGATAGGATTCAGCCCGGTGGTGAGGACAGAAGGGGACAACTTCGCCCGGGTCATGGTACGGTTCCAGGAGGTAGCAGAGAGTATCGGGATCATACGCCGCTGTCTGGATGGGTTACCGGAAGGGCTTATCCGTAGTGGTGGGGTGTGCGGAGCGGGGACCATCACTCACCGGGGAGAGGCACCCCGCGGGGAGCTCACCTACTACCTGAAGGCTGACGAGTACGGGAGGATCGTGGATATCTCCATTCAGACACCCTCAATCATGAATATCGAGGCCAGTGCGCACTATATGATCATCGGGGCTACGTCACTTGCCGATGTCACGTCCACGTTCATCAGTGCTGATCCCTGCATTGCCTGCACGGAGAGATAGTATGGGATTCACCTCTTTTGCCTGGTACCTGAAAGAATTTTTCCGCAGGGAATGGGTCGCGAAATTTCTCTTCGTCAAGACGGCGCCGCTGGTGACTCCCCCATTCTTCCGTGATGTCCCCACTCTCACTGAAAAGGAGTGTTCCCATTGCCGGGCTTGCATGATGATCTGTCCCGCACCCGGGGCGATTGAAGTGGTGCATGGAGGAGGAGTATGGCACCCGGAGATCTATCGTGGCCATTGCATCCGGTGCGGCCTCTGCGTGGAAACCTGCCCGGAGACGGTGCTCGCCAGCGGGAGGATTCTCTCGGTACAGGAGGCAGATGGTACCTCCTTCGATGCAACCTACTACATCCAGGTGGACCAAACGAAGTGCATGCGGTGCGGGAATTGCTGTGTCTCCTGCCCGGTGAACAAGGAGGTTGATCCCCAGATGGGGTCGGGCGGGTACTCATCCAATGATGAAGTGATCATGCGTATCGAGGCCGGGAAGCACCATGTGATCCACGAGGACCGGTGTGTGGGGTGCAAGACCTGTGAAAACACCTGCCCGAATACCGCAATACGGGTAGCACGGGTGGTTACCGCTCACCAGGGGGAAGCAACGTGATCTTCACCCTGAACACCGGCCGGACGATCCAGCAGGGAAACAATGTGGAGATGAAATACCACCCGGACTATGCGAAAGAGGTCTCCAGATGTCATATGAACCCCCTTGATATGCTCGACTTGGGGGTGATGGATGGAGAGCGGGTGCGGGTGACCGGGCCAGCGGGATCAGTCGTGATGTATGTCGTTCAGGATGAAACGGTAAGTCACTCCACGGTTTTCGTGCCATATGGGATCTACGCGAACCAGGTGATCTCCACTGAGACACATGGCACCGGGATGCCAGACTTCAAAACGACAGAAGCAAACCTGGAACCCACGGAAGACTCCGTGCTCACCGTACCCGAACTGCTCCGTGCGCTCGGGGGGATGCCCTATGTTGCATGAGGATGTCGTCTGTCCCTTCTGCGCCTGTCTCTGTGATGACCTGAAGGTAGAGACCGACAATGGTACCATTGTTAAGGTGGATAATGCCTGCGACCTGGGGAACCACAAGTTTCTCACAGACGATGACCATCGTTTGAAGGAACCCATCAGGAGGACCCCTTCAGGATGGACAAGCGCCACGCTCCAGCATGCTATTGACCGCACCGTTGAGATCCTGCTGGGGGCCGACCGGCCGCTTCTCTACGGGTGGAGCGGAACTCACGGGGAAGCCCAGAGCATCGGGGTGCATATGGCCGAAGTCCTTGGTGGGGTGATTGACAGCACCACCTCAGTCTGCCACGGCCCCTCCATTCTTGCCATCCAGGAAGTTGGCCACCCTGGCTGCACGCTCGGTCAGGTGAAGAACCGGGCGGACCTCGTGGTGTACTGGGGGGCAAACCCCATCGAAGCACATCCCCGGCATATGAGCCGGTATACCACCTATACCGATGGATTCTTTCTGGATCGGGCATTCAAGGAGCGGAAGGTGATCGTGGTCGACATCCGCCGCACCCAGACTGCGGAAGTCGCCGATGAGTTTATCCTCATCAAAAAGGGTGGGGACTATGCGGTACTCAGTGCGCTGCGGGCAATTGTGCGTGGTAAATCGGACATGATCCCTGCAACCGTGGCTGGAGTTACCAAAGAACAGCTTCTTCGAATTGCTGAGATGTGCAAAAAGGCAAAGTTTGGGGCGTTCTTCTTCGGCATGGGTATAACTCAGACGCAGGGCAAGTACAAGAATATTCGAAACGCCATCGAACTGGTCGATGAACTGAACCGACATACGAAGTTCACCCTTACCCCGATGCGGGGGCATTACAATGTCTACGGGTTCAACGAAGTCTGCACCTGGATGACCGGCTACCCCTACGCGGTGGACTTCTGCCGGGGAATGGCATTCTACAATCCCGGGGAGACGTCTGCAGTGGACATCCTGGCCAGAAAGGAGTGTGACGCCTGTCTCGTGGTAGCGAGCGACCCGGCAGCACACTTCCCGAAGGACGCAGTCCGGCATCTTGGTGAGATACCTACGGTACAAATTGATCCTTATCCCAATACCACAACTGCGTTCTGTGAACTCCAGATACCCGTAGCTGTGACAGGTATCGATGCACAGGGAACCTCATACCGGATGGACGGCGTCCCCATCCGGGTAAAATCTATCCTGAACCGGGGCTATCCGACGGATACCGACATTCTCGGTGAAATATATCGCCGTATCAAGGAGGCAAAACGAGTATGAGTGAACTCCTGATCCGGCATGCCTGCGTTGTTGACCCGGTGAATCGCATCAGCGGGGAGATCATGGATCTCGCGGTTCGGGATGGCAGGATCGTAGAATCGGTGAGCGACCGTGCAGAGGTCATCGATGCCCAGGGATTCCTCACCATGGCAGGGGGGATCGATTCTCACACCCATATTTGCGGGACCAAGGTGAACTTCGGTCGCTACATGAGCCCGGAGGATATGCGTGCCGGGCGAACTCTGAAAAAAGGTCAAATGCACTCAACCTCCGGCTACAGTGTACCCACCACCTACGGTAACAGCTACCGCTATGCGACCATGGGATACACTGCGGTGCTGGAAGGGGCGATGGCCCCTCTTGAAGCCCGACACACTCATGAAGAGTTTATGGCTACCCCGCTCCAGGATACCATGGCCAATGTTCTTTTCGACGGAAACTGGCCGGTGATGGAGGCGGTTCGCGACCGTGACGTAAAACGCGTCGCAGCGATTGTTGCCTGGGTACTCACCGCGGTGAAAGGTTTTGCTATCAAGATCACGAATCCCGGAGGGACGGAAGCCTGGGGGTGGGGAAAGAATGTGACCTGCATCCGTGATCCGGTGCCCTATTTTGAGGTCACCCCCGCGGAGATTATTGAGACCCTCATCCGTGCGAATGAGATCCTTCGGCTTCCTCACTCGGTACACCTCCATTGCAACAATCTGGGAACACCAGGTAACTATTCATGCACCATCGGGTCGATGGATGTGGCACCTGATCTCAACAAAGAACGGCAGTCTCTCTATGTCACCCATGTCCAGTTCCATTCCTATGGTGGAACCTCATGGAAAGACATCAACTCCAAGGCACACGTGGTGGCTGACGCGGTGAATCGCAAGCCCCATATCGTCATCGACATGGGTCAGATGATGTTTGGGAAGACCACCACCATGACCGCTGATGGTCCCATGGAATTCAACCTCTACAAGCTCCACCACAATAAATGGAGCAACCATGATGTGGAGCTGGAAACCGGTTCAGGAATCATCCCCGTGTATTACAGCCGAAAGAGTATCGTGAACAGCGTGATGTGGGCGATTGGCCTTGAACTTGCTCTTCTCATCAAGAACCCGGAGCAGTGCCTGCTTGCAACTGACAATCCCAACGGGAGCCCCTTTGTGAAGTACCCAGAGATCATTGCCCTTCTGATGAGCAACCCCTATCGGCAGGCGGAAATAGCCACTCTCCCTCCCGAAACGGAATCGCGTATCTCACTTCCGGCAATCGACAGGGAACTGGACTGGAACGAGATCGCGATGATGACCCGAGCCGGCCAGGGACGGGCGCTGGGACTGCGGAAACTGGGGCGAGGCCACCTTGGGCTAGGAGCAATCGCCGATATTGCTATCTACCCCCTCAGCATCGGGGCGATTGATCCTTCAAAAGAATATACCCGGGTGATCGAGGCACTCCGCTTGACACGCTACACCATCAAGAACGGGAAGGTGATAGCTCGTGATGGCGAGATCCTCTCGAACCGGAACAAGACTACTATCTGGGTGCGCCCAAAAATTCCCGAACAGCACCGGATGGATCATGATCCGGACTTCATCCGCAATTTCGAGCGGTACTATACCGTCCGGATGAGCAACTACCCTGTCCAGGAGGCGTATGTGCCGGAGAGCACCTGTATTGAGACGGAGGCAGTGTGGTGAGGGTCATCCTCGACGTGAAACCGAGAAAGAATCCCTTCCTACCGGTGGAAGCAGAATGCCTCGTCCCCAAAAACTTCGTCGATGAACGGGAGCCCCGGGATCTGTCTGTCTGGGTGGGGAACAAGGAACGGCGGCTCGAGGAGGTGGTCACCCTCACCCGCGAAGGAACCGCAACATCCCCTGAGGACGTGGAGCTCGTGCTCCGTGGCGACACGTCCCGTTTCAAACGGGTTGGAGAATATATGGAGGCCGGCCGGATTACTATCGAGGGGGACATCGGGATGCACTGTGGAAACCTGATGAAAGGGGGGATGATTGTTATTCACGGCAACGCCGATTCCTGGCTGGCAAGAGAGATGGTCGGTGGAACCGTGCGCTGCAACGGTGATGCTCATCACTACTGTGCCTCCGGCTACCGCGGTGAGAAACGGGGGATGCGGGGAGGGGAGGTGGAGGTGATGGGGAATGCCGGTGATTTTACTGCCGAATACCTGACCGGAGGCTCAGTGACCATTCACGGGAACTCGGGGGACCTCACTGGTGTGGAAATGGCAGGTGGTACTCTCATTGTTCATGGGGACTGCAGCCGGGTGTGTGCCAATATGACCGGCGGAACAGGATACGTCTATGGCATGGTACACCACATGATCCCCACCTTCCGTTTCAGAGAGACCGCAATTATCGGTCCAGAGAAGGTAAAAATGTCGGTATTTGAAGGGGATATCGCCAACAGGGGAAAAGGAACCCTTTTTATAAAGGTATATAAATATCCATTGTGATGCTCAGGCATTCCTGCGGGTACGAGGCAAAGGTCCTGTGCAAGAAGTGCGGCACCCTACTTATCTACCGCGAACGTGCCGGTGTCTATTGCCCCAGCTGCGGACGGCATGTGACGATTGTCTGTCCTGGCTGTGGCAAGGTGTGGGACTAACCTTCCCGTGCTCTTAGCCACTGGGTGTACTGGAACCGCAACTTCTCCAGCTCTGACGGGCTCAGATCCTTCTTTTTTGTGGTATGCAGATAGGTCTCCAGCTGGGTGACAATATTCTCTGCATCAGTATGGTTCTTTACCTCAAGATAGACCGGTGTTTTAGCGCAGTTGATCGACTCCCCGCAGGCAGGACAGAGTTTCCATCGCTGAAACCGGTCGATATACATGAAGGTATGGCATCCCGGACAGCGAATCACCAGGTACATATGTACGGGAAGGGTTGTGGAGCGATGGATAATTAATGTATTCGGGAGATTGAACGCCATTGGGGTGTTCAATCGTGTCCTTTATACAGAATAGAGCATTCAATAGAGTGCGTTCAGAACAAATATCGCCACACTGATGGCAATTGCAATCCCGAAGACAATTGCCGGACTGATATGTACCGCCCGCCGGTCCTCGCTATCATAATAGTTGACGAGGCCTGCCGACGAGATCAGGCGTCCACCACCTTTCTTTGCCATACAAAGCTATTTCTCACTACGGACATATAAAAAGGTTGCAACACATGGCCGAAGAACGCACGTTCGAGGGTCAGGTATTTTGCGGGGATGACCTCGATCTCCGTCCGGCCCGTGTCGTCATCCAGGAAGGACGCATTACAGCGGTGGAGGAGCTGCGCCGTGCCCCGCTCCGCTGGATCTGTCCCGCCTTTTTCAATGCCCATACTCACCTGGGGGATACAGTAGCAATGGATCTACCCCTTACAGGCGATCTCGTGGCTCTTGTTACTCCTCCTCATGGATTGAAGCACCGCATCCTCTCTACAACTCCCCGCCAGGAGCTGGTGGCAGGGATGAAGAGCGCTCTCACTTACATGGCAGAAGCTGGGACCGCGGGGTGCGCAGATTTCAGGGAGGGAGGGGCGGCAGGTGTCGCGATGCTTCGTGAAGCAGCGGCTGGCCTTGCCTGCCAGCCAGTCATTTTCGGGAGAGAGGGGGGTGAACAGGTCGCAGAGGGGCTAGGGATCAGCAGTATACGGGATGTTGATGATGCGGAAGCCCGGGTCTCTGCGGCGAAAAGAGCAGGAAAATGGATCGCATTTCATGCCGGGGAGAGGGATGCCCACGATGTAGATAACGCTCTCTCCTTTGATCCTGACCTCCTTATTCACTGCACCCACGCCACTGACCGGCAACTCCAGGAGTGTGCGGACCGGGGCATCCCCATTGCCCTCTGTCCCCGTTCCAACTGGACCCTAGGAGTCACTAAATCCCCCTCCCATCCCCCGGTCGATAAGATGCGTGCGCTGGGATGCTCACTCCTCCTCGGCACGGATAATGTGATGTTTGTCCCCCCTGATTTATTCGGTGAGATGTCATTTCTCTCAACGGTATACGGGGTCCCTCCCCGTGAAGTGCTGCATGCCGCGATTGCCGGTGGCAATCATTTCACCAGAACCTCCGTTATTGCCCCCGGTTCCCCTGCCCGTTTCTTCTGCGTCAAAAGCGGGGACTCGTTCCTCAGGTTCACCCGTGATCCGTGGATGACGTTCATAAAAAGGGTCAATCGGTCAGATATTGAGGAAAACGTTTTATCTTACGGGCGATAATAAGTATCGAACATCTTGTTTTTGGGATATGCCTATGTTTGGGAAGATCCTTGTTGGGATTGATGGCTCTAAAACCAGTGAGAAGGCCCTGAATACTGCTCTGGAGATGGCGCACCTGTGGAACGCGGATGTCCACGTGGTATATGTCATTGAGACCGGGCTTTTCTCCTCCCTCCCCATTGACAATACCTGGGAGGTCATCTACCGGATGCTGAAAGGTGAGGGCGAGAATGCTGTCGGAGCGGCGAAGAAGGCGGGGGAGGCCCATGGGGTGAAGGTCACCGCTCACATACA
>JAJRCM010000012.1 GCA_028678965.1 Methanomicrobiales archaeon
CATCATAAAAACAAGTAAATTCAATAATCTCGCCTTTTATCATCTCCATAACCTTGTTATTCTCGGCGAGCCGCTTTTTAAGCAATGAAACGCTTTCCTTTGGCGGAAGAATTTCGTTAAAAGCACATTCGAACTGCCTGCGTGATATCACCACACAATAGGCAACATCCCCGGCAGTAAATATCCTTTTCACGACGACGTCATCTGGGAAACTTCTGATCTCTTTTACTGGTACCTGGTAAAGCTTAAGGTAAATGCCATATTGGATCAGGTGCTGAATTTGGTTGAGATCAACATCACCCCAGCGCTCCCACTCATTGATTTGACCAGTTATGTTTCTGGATGAGGACTCCAGTTCTTCCTGGCGCTTGCCCAGGTCGATGATATGGTTTGCAACGGCCATCCAGTCCCCGTTGATTTTTTTCTGCTGTTGCAGGTTTTTCTCTAACATCATCGCCTGGTTTAAGACATCAAACGAGGAATTAAGTAAAGCCGCCTTTTCCTGCAGCGCCGAAATATCTCTGCTCTCCGGCAGATTCTGGTGCTCAATGTGCAAAACCCCCAATGTACGCAAATAGTGTACTGTTGCTTCTGCATCTTTATTTTCGATAAGGATAGTGGCTTTTTTCATTGGAACAATCATGCCGCCACCTCCTTAAAATTAGCTTCTTCAATCTTTTTTTTGGCAATTTTACTGCGACCAACGGCATTGGTCATCTGGTCGCCAATATAGATTTTAATCAGGCGGATTGCCTCTTTTGCTTCAGGGATTTTTACCTTTTCGAACAGATTGACGCGCTGCGTGGTAATACGCAATTCATGCTTTAGTACAGATATTCCTTTTTCAATGATCCGTATCTCTTCCAGTAAAGAGACCATATCCCGTAATGTTTCTAGGCCTGTATCCACCCAAAGAGGCGTCAGGAATAAGTCATATTCCGCCGGCTCAAATTCTACACGTTCAAAAACCGGCACATCAACCCCGGCAACGTTTTTCTTTACAGTGATTATTTTTTTAGGACTGAGCCATTGCCTAATTTCGACTGCCTCAATTAAAAGTCCTGACCAGTATTCCGCTGATTTCTCCTTTCCAGATAAGGAACTCTTTCTCTCCCTCAGAGCGCTCTGCTGGTGTAAAATTTCAAGCTGCAGCTGCTGTTTTTTAAGTTGGAGAGTGGGCAGATACCTCTCATACCGCTGCAAGGAATCTCTTTGTCTTTTAAGTTCGCCCTGAGTGAGTTTGATTTTCATACTATTTCGGCCAGTATTGATCTATTATGGATTTCTTAATCCCCGTCTCCTCAGGCAAGAAACAATCGTGCAGGATTTCCCAGCCCAGATCCAGCGCTCTTTCTAACGGGATATTTACCTTTAGTGACATCATTTTATCTTCAAAGAGTTTTCCGTAATTGAGAAGTTTTATATCCCACGCACTCATCTGAAATCCCATTGCCCGCTTTTCAAGCGTCTCGCGGTATGCGGCAAAAAGCTGAATCATGGTATCCATTATCGTCCTGTGATCATCACGGGTTTTGGCGTTGACCTGCTGCTTCAAACGGCTTAAGGAACCGAATGGTTCAATCACACCATTCTTAAGGTAAAATTGCCCTTCGGTTATGTAACCGGTATTATCCGGAATGGGATGTGTAACGTCATCTCCTGGCATCGTCGTTGCGGCGAGAATAGTAATTGAGCCTGCGGTATCAAAATCAACTGCTTTTTCATATCGTGCCGCCAGTTGGCTATAAAGGTCGCCCGGGTATCCCCGATTGGAAGGTATCTGTTCCATGGTAATAGAAATCACTTTTAAGGCATCGCAAAAATTGCTCATATCTGTCAATAGTACCAGTACCCGCTTTCCTTCCAGAGCGAAATTCTCTGCCACTGCGAGGCTAATATCCGGAACAAGTAAACACTCTACAATCGGATCCGCAGCGGTGTGCATAAAGACAATCGAATGAGAAAGTGCACCGTGTTCCTCAAGGGTGTCTCTAAAAAAAAGATAATCGTCATACTTTAAACCAATACCGCCTAAAATAATGATGTCAACTTCCGCTTGGGTTGCGATTCTGGCCAACAGCTCATTATAAGGCTCGCCGGCAATTGAAAAAATGGGGAGCTTCTGGGATTCAACTAAAGAATTAAATAAATCTATCATTGGTATCCCGGTGCGAATCATCTTGTTCGGTATAATTCTCTTTACCGGGTTAACCGGTGGCCCCCCGATATCGATGAGATTATCGGTAAGTTCCGGCCCGTTATCTAAGGGCTTCCCGCTCCCGTTAAAAATGCGGCCTAAAAGAGTTTTGCCGGTGGGGATACGCATCGGGTGTCCTAAAAATCTTACTTTATCTCCTGTCGATATGCCGCGGCTTCCGGCAAAAACCTGTAAAAATACTTTTTTTCCGTCAAGGCGGATCACCTGAGCTAACGATGTTCCGCGCTTGGTCATCACTTGGGCTAGCTCCATATTGCCAACGTTTTCCGCCTCGAGGGTAATGACGTCCCCGGCAATCTGAGTTATATTCGAGTATAGTTTCTGCATGCTAACCTTTCTTTAACCGCTCGAGTAACAACACATTGATTTCATTCTCGGCTTTTTCAAACTCTTTACTCCTCCATGGAGCGGAGTTCCACTCCTTGAAAAGCTGTCGTAGCTGCTGGAAAAAATGTAAAGCCGTATCTTTATCTTCAAAAGTGAATTCCGATTCTAAAATACGGTGAATAAAATCAAAGACGTAAATCTGCCGATCTTTGGGGGTAGCTTCATCAACGACATCATAGGCATTCTGCTGCAGATAGACAAAATCAAAAAATTCCGCTTTTAAATAGTCTATGTAATCGGAAAGAGAAGTCCCTTCTTCTCCGATAACCTTCATCATCTGCACCACATCGTTACCCCTGCGCAGAATCCCGTGCCCACGCTCTTTCTGTTTCTCGTCAATAAAACTCTTATACTTGCTCCAGCTTATGAGCGGATCGATGGCCGGGTATCTGCGGCCATCGGAACGGCTACGGGAAAGCCCGTGGAATGCACCTACGACTTTTAAGGTTGCCTGGGTCACCGGCTCTTCAAAGTTTCCTCCTGCAGGGCTGACGGCTCCACCGATAGTAATCGAACCGATTGAACCGCCATATAACCGCACCATACCTGCCCTTTCATAGAACGAGGCGATGTGCGACTCCAAATATGCGGGGAACGCTTCTTCTCCTGGAATCTCTTCGAGCCTGCCGGACATCTCGCGCATAGCCTGGGCCCAGCGGGAGGTAGAATCTGCAAGCAAAAGCACGTGAAGACCCATCTGACGGTAATATTCGGCTATTGTCACTGCGGTATAGACGCTCGATTCTCTCGCTGCAACAGGCATGGAGCTGGTGTTACAGATAATGACGGTGCGGTCGCTCAATGGCCGGTTGGTTCTGGGGTCGATTATTGCAGGGAATGTCTTTAATGTTTCAACTACTTCTCCGGCACGCTCGCCGCAGGCAGCAATAACCACCACATCGACATCGGCATGCCGGCTTATCAATTGCTGCAAAACTGTTTTCCCTGATCCAAATGGACCGGGGATACAGTACGTCCCTCCCCGGGCCACAGGAAAGAGCGTATCGATAAGGCGCATCTTGGTAACCAGCGGTTCGTCGGGTTTAAGTTTCTCTGCGTAGGCCCGAATAGGGATTTTTACCGGCCAATTCTGGCTTAGATATACAGGAAAGATTTTTCCATTCAGATCTTTTATCTGAGCAACCGCTTGGTGTAGAGTGAACTTGCCAGCATTTTCTATTGAGACAACTTCAAAATTTCCCTGCAGGAAAAAGGGAACCATACAGTAGTGTTTAAATATTTTTTCCACGACAAATCCGATTTTATCTCCGGCACGTACTCTATCTCCGGGTGTAACCAAAGGGGTAAAATCCCAGGTCTGGGTATCAGAAAGCGCCTCAATATAAATACCGCGCTTTAAGAAAAAGCCGCATTGTTTGGCAAGATCAGGCAGAGGATTTTGCAGACCGTCGAATATCTGACCTAACATCCCCGGCCCCAATTCGACCGAAAGAAGCTCTCCGCTAAACTCAACCTCCTCGCCGATTTTTAAACCGCTGGTTGCCTCATAGACCTGCATCTCCGCAAGATTGCCGCGCACGCGGACGATTTCTGACTTCAGACGCTCTGCTCCATGCAGGATATAGGCAACCTCATTCTGCATGACGGGAGAATCGAAACTGACAGTTACCATGTTGCCGCTAATTTTTGTAATACGGCCTTTTCTAGGTCCTGTCATTCATTCCCCATCAATGCTGTAAAGCCTGTTCAAGCAGGATTGTTCCGTCTGCACTACGTATGTTCTCCCATCTCTGGAGAATCAATAATTTATAGGCATAGGTTATCAATAAATCCAAATCAAAATAATGACCTGTTGCCAGCTCCTCTAAAGCCCTCCAGCGTGCTTCGTCCAAGGTCTTCTCTGCATCGAGAATAGAAGGATTCATAGTCGCTGCCATAACTACGGGGGCGAGGGAGAGACTGCTGTAACCGTCAGGGCGCAGATACGTTGCAGGTTCAACATGTTTTCTGCTGGCGCGTATCTTGACCAGATCATTTCTTAAGGCAACATCGAATTCGACCCATTTCTGAATAATCTGGTGTCTTTTGCCTTTTGTTATATAGTGTTCAGGTTGCGGCAGGGTACTTAACAGCTGAAAGTCTTTTTCCGGAATAAACTGGCGACATAGTTCAAGAAACCGCTCATAAGAAAATGGCGGCTTCATTCCGAGATGCAACATAGGCAGGCTTGCGATCAGATAGACGTAAAAATTTGGCATCTCGTTTCATTCCTTAATTGATTCTTGAAGAATCTTGTTTAATTTTGGCTTGAGGTATGCGCCGATATATACTGCCAAACCCTTATCGGTAAAATAATAGGAGGATTTTCCGCTGTCAAAACTTATGATAAAACCTCCTGAAATTTCTTCCCCAGGCCTCAAAATGATATTTTTCTTCGTCTCTTCCCTAAGTTTGTGCAAGAAATTTTTCTCTAGGATTTCCAGGTCCTCCTTTTCAAGCAAAACTGCAATATCACCACCATCCCCCATGCTATATTTCTTAACCACTTCGGATAACAATTTGATTAGTGCCTCGGGAGTTAATGCCTGCTGAATCTCTGAGACTATTAAGCGCTCAAGCATGGCATTAATTTCATTCCTTAAGGAAAGAAGCAGATCCCTTCCTGCCTGAGTAAGCAAGGTTTTTTCTTTTTCTTCTTCACGCTTAATTCTCTCTTGAGCGGCAACAATCATTTTCTCTGCCTCAAGCCTCGCCTGAGTAAGAATGTCATCGGCTCTTTGCTTTGCCGCAGCCTCTATTTTTTGAGCCTTTTCCTCCGCAGCCTTAATTCCTTCCTGATTTATTTTTTCGATTAAGTCTCTAATCTCTTCTGCCATATAAAAACCTCTTAAATTTTATGGCATATCCGTCCGTAAGAATCGCGAGGGATTCTGCCTGGGCAGCCTGTTTCCTCTTCTGGAGAAGTAGAACCGATCTTTTCGTGCCCGGGTAATCATCTGCTCTGCCTCCGATCGCACCTGTGCGATGCAGGCCAGAGCCTCAGCTTCGGTCCCTTTGATCTGTTCGATGTCCCTGTGCGGCATAAAGGGGTGTCTATCGTCCTGATTAGTAGGAAGTATGTATCTCACTAGTAAAAAAACACCACTGGGGTTTCTGGAGATCCTCCACAACAGAAGTCATTTCTCAAGCGCAAGGTAGTATTGGGAGGGAGATCACTAATTTTCCCAGGCATTCTCATAGAGTCAGTTGATCCACTCATTGATTCCGTAACCTGACGGGCAGGTCCTGTATTCGGGGAATGATTTAAATTTCAGAGAGTGAAAGGTTACAGCAGTAGAGGCCACATGTTCGAACACGTGCTGGTTCCCACTGATTTTTCAGACCATGCCAAAAAGACCATCCGCTGTTTTACAAGGATTCCGGGAATGGGGCACGTGATTCTTCTCCATGTCGTTGATGCCACACACCACAGCAAATGGGGGTGGACCCATGGGCCAGCAATCGAAAATGCAAAAATTGTTCTCCAGGAGGAGGAAAAGTGGCTCAAAGATGCAGGTTTTTCAGTCAGTGCAAGACTTGAGGTGATCACGTCGGGAGATACCCCCCGCGCCATTCTCGAGGTTGCACAGCAGGAGAAGGTCACCACTATCATCATGGGATCGCGGGGAAGAAGTCTCATTAAAGGTATATTCCTGGGTAGTGTCTCCAGCGGTGTGTTGCGGTGGGGTTCTCCCCACCTCCTCATTATGCGCGATGCCGTGAGCAGTAGCCTGACCGACGAAAAGATCACCAGACTCTGCGACAGTATTCTCACCCGGATCCTCTTTCCCACCGATTTTTCTGAGCCCGCGAAGAATGCTCTCCTTGCTCTCCAGGTTCTCAAGGGCGCTGGTGAGATCCTCCTCCTCAATGTGGTAACCAAGGGGGAGACGAAGAATGAGATAAGAGAGAAGGTGGCAGAGGCAACCAAAAAATTGGAGCTGCTGCGTAACGAACTCCTGAGGTCGGGGATAAAAGCCCAGATCAGGATCCGGTTAGGCAGACCCACCGATGAGATTGTACGTCTTGCCGATGAGGAAGATGTGACCCTGATCGCCATGAGTTCCCATGGCAAAGGATTGTTTGAGGAGCTGCTCATCGGGAGCACCACTCACGGGGTGGCCATTCATGCCCTTCATCCTGTTCTGGTGATGAGAACACGGAAAGACCTGAAGAAGGAATAACACAATGGGTTCGGAGAACTGCCCTATCTTTCCTGTCTCCAGCGGAGTGCCTTTGATCAGCGGTGGATTACTCCTCCTCGGGATGGTGATCGTGGGGTGGCTTCTTGGCGGAACCAGAATGATGCCCCTCGTGATCGCCCTTCTGTTTGTCGCTTTTGGGATGTTCCTTCTCTGGCTCGGCGTTTCACGGTGAGCTATACTTAAAGTTCCACAATATCGATCTCTGTGGTGCTGGTATCAAAGATAGCAACCGTTGATGTACCGGTGAGGTAGCCGCAGACTTCCCCGGGATTCACGACCATCGTTTTTCCATGCTGGGTGGTGTCAATTCGATGAGTGTGGCCATATACCACTAGATCGAATGCTCCCCCTTGCTGCAGTGATTTCAGGAGATCCTGTTCGTGCCCATGAAGGAGCGCAATCTGGATACCATTCAGGCTAATACTGGCAAATCCACCCCTGATCTCAAATCTATCCCTTTCAGAAGCCTTTTTCTTCAACAATTCACGGTCACCATCGTTGTTCCCGAAAACACCGACGAATTGAGCACGCAATTTCATCAATTCAGGGATAACAAAGGGAGCGATAAAATCCCCGGCATGAAGAACGAGCTCTACTCCTTCATGGTTCAGCACACGGACAGCGGCCCGCACCATGGGTAGGTGATCGTGGGTATCTGCCAGGAGACCCACCAGTACCGTCATATACTTGTAGACTCCTGCGGTGGTTTGATCTCCAGATGGTGCAGCTCTTCTTCAATCGTATGGATTGTCCCTTCCAGCAGATCCTCTATTGTGGGAAGGGTGATATCCCGAGGGTAATACATCATCAGCTCGTTAACCCGGTGCAGAATCTCCCGGAAATCACTGAGCTTCTTTTCTAGTTCCATTCTCTGCCGCATTCCTCCCATCACATCACCCCATTATCAACCAATTACTGTCATCCGGCAGGGTTATACATTGCGGAGATAAACGACACAGCGATCATTGCACCTTAATACCCACCACGGATAATTTTCAAATAGGTAAGGAACTATGAAACGACTGTACCGGTCGCGACAGAACAGTATGATCGCAGGCATTTGCGGTGGTATAGGAGACTACCTGGACATCGATCCCACGGTCATCAGGGTCCTCTGGCTGCTCTGTACCATCCTCTCCTTTGGGATCTGCATCATCGCGTATATCATTGCCTGGGTGATCATACCCCGTGAAGAGTCTGAGATGATCGGACCTTCTTCAGAGTCCTCGTAGTAGGGAACTCTCTCACGACCATCCCCATGCCGAATCCACCGATCTCATCGATAAGAGCCGCCGTAATATCTGAACGGCAAATAGTCCTGAGCCTCCCCACCATATTGTAATTCAGGCTCCTTTTATCATTTTTGAGCCCTCCCTTGCCCCGAATGCCTATCCTCGTGGACAATGGCAGGAGCCAACAACCTCCAATTAAAACCCCTAAACATATCATAGGCAAACGCATACGTACAGCAGAATGACGTCGGGCGGGCAGAGTGTGGATGAAGGGGAGGTTGAGGCAATCCGACGGTGGGCAGAGGAATACGCCAGGGCACATGGGTTTACCCTCAATACCAATAAAAAGCAGTTGGGTACCGTGCTGCGGGGCCTTGCACGGAACAGAGCAAAACTTGGTGAACAATATTGTCCCTGCCGCTTGAGGACTGGCGATAAGGAGAAGGACCGCATCATCATCTGTCCCTGTGTGTATCATAAAGACGAAGTCACTCAGAGCGGGCACTGCCATTGCAATCTATTCTTCGAACAGCCGAAGAGAGAATAACGGGACGACCCACTTTCCCTTTGTTCATTGTCAGGGAATACCTGGGCATAAAAATCATTCTTTAAATGGGCTTCGGAGAAGAATGTTCGTCTCTCAAACTCCTTCCTCCCTTGAAACGCGGGAGGACTGATGGGGGGGTCGCTCATTCCTCTTTCTACCCCACCACAACATTCCCACGCTGATTGAATATACTGTCCTTGGATGAAGTATACGGAATTGGTAGATTCTTTCTTTATAACTGCATAGATGCATTTTTATTTCAGACAGCGAAGGTTCTGTAGGATGGCAGAGGATCGCTGTGTTCTTTTTCCGGTGGAGGTTGCGGAGAGCACTGAGCCCTTGCTCTCCATTGGGGAAGATCTCGCTACAATAGGGGTAAAGGAGATACGAGTACTCCATGTGGTAAACACCGTTGATGCGGTGAGCGCTCCTGATCTGATGGAGCAACGCCGTTCCACTCTCCGCCACTACCGCGATCAGCTCAAAGAATTCGGTATTCAGAAGGTCACTGGTGAGGTAGTGATCGGGACCCCATGGGTGGAGATAGTCCGCCGGGCATCGGGTGAAGCCTGTTCCCTGGTGGTTATGGGATCCCACGGAAAAGGCCTCCTTGAGCGAGTCTTTCTGGGGAGCCAGACGGAGAATGTCCTCCACCATGGAGATACGTCTCTCCTGGTGGTGAGGCTCCGTTTTAAGGGATTGGAAGGTTGTGTCTCCTGCTACCTCTCACCTGAGCGGCTCTTTACCCGAATCCTATATGCCACTGATTTTTCGGAGGGTGCTCGCCGCTGTATTCCGTTCCTGGAACAGGTAGCAGCCGCAGGCCCTGATAGTATCTCTATCGCTCATGTTCAGGATATCCGTCACCTTGGTTACGCCTCTGACCAGCAACTATCGATGCTGGAGCGACAGGCACAGGCAGAACTTGAGACTCTGAGAGACCATTTCCGTGCAGTCGGGTACAGGAAGGTAGAAACGAGACTTACCCGTGGGAACGCCATCAGTGAGTTATTCCGCTTTATCAGTGAGAATCAACCAACACTCCTTGTTGTGGGAGCTAAAGGATCCTATGGGATTGTGGAAAGGGCACTGGGCGGGGTCTCAGATACGATGGTCCACCGAGCACCGCTCCACGTGGCTATCATCCGTTAAAATCCATTTTTGCCTTTAATTTAAAAAATGCCGCTTTATTGGTTATTTTTACCCGCATTGCGGGCAATCTTTATTAAAGGAAAGGGTAAGTATCTTGCAGTGATGCATATGGATGCCTATGTCGGTACAATCGCGTTTGCGGATCTTACCCTGGGGAGGGTCAATGTTCGGCCATATCCTGATGAGATGAAGAGGAAGTACCTGGGTGGTCGAGGACTGGGAACACGGATGGTGGCCGATGCCATTACCCCGGAAACTGATCCTCTGGGACCGAATAACGTCCTGGTGCTGGCGAGTGGACCTCTTACCGGTAGCGGAGTACCGCTGGGATCACGATACGAGGTGAGTACCAAATCTCCGCTGAATGATATGCTCATCTCCGCGAACAGTGGGGGAGTGTTCGGGTGGAAGATGAAGAAGGCAGGGTTCGATGCACTGGTAGTGACCGGAAAGGCGAACACCCCCGTCTACGTCTATCTCAATGAAGGTACCGTAGAGATACGGGACGCCCGGCCGTACTGGGGTACAACAACGGGTGAGACCACCGAGGCGCTCAAAAACGACCTTGAAGACAAGGATGCCCGTGTGGCCTGCATCGGCCCTGCCGGAGAGAGACTTTCCCGCATTGCCTGTATCATCAATGAGTCATCGCGAGCCGCAGGACGGGGAGGTTGTGGTGCGGTGATGGGTTCAAAGAACCTGAAAGCAGTGGTTGCGACCGGAAAAGTACCTATCAGGGTGGCCAATGAGGAACGGTTCAATGTGGTCAAAGATCGCATCAGGAAGAAGATTGAGGAGAATGGGATCTGTCAGGGCCTCCATAACTACGGGACGGCGATCCTGATCAACATCATCAATGAAAACTTCATCCTTCCGGTGAGAAACTTCCAGAAATCTCATGCAAAGGAGGCGGATAAAGTATCGGGCGAAGAGATGGCGCGAACCATCTTGAAGAGGCCGAAGGGATGCTATGCCTGTATCGTCCAGTGCGGAAGGGTCTGTGAAGTGGATGGGCAGCCCGGTGAGGGGCCGGAGTATGGATCAGACTGGGCACTTGGTCCCGATTGTGGAGTCTTTAACCTGAAATCGGTGGCAAAGGCAGGATTCCTGTGTAATGAAATGGGCCTCGATACAATCTCTGCAGGGGCCACGATCGCCTGTGCAATGGAGATGTCTGAGCGAGGGTACCTCCAAGAGAAGATTCGTTTCGGTGACGAGAACGCGGTGCTTAATCTCCTGAAGAAGATGGGGTATCGTGAGGGAATAGGAAACGAACTCGCGGATGGTTCCTACCGCTTTGCCCTGCACCACGGCCACCCCGAGCTTTCTATGGCGGTGAAGAAACAGGAGCTCCCTGCCTACGACCCACGGGGTCTGCAGGGACATGGACTCGCCTATGCTACCTCTGTGAGGGGTGGTGATCATGTCTATGCTTATCTTATTTCGCCGGAGGTATTGGGGGCTCCCCAGAAGCTGGATCCCTATACCAGTGAGGGCAAAGCGGGATGGGTGAAGACCTTCCAGGACCTCTCTGCAGCTATCGATGCCTCGGGTATGTGCCTCTTTACCTCCTTCGCACTCGGTGCCGATGACTACGCGGACCTCATTGCGGCTGCCACGGGAATGCCCATCGATGCACGAGAGCTCCTTCAAATCGGGGAACGGATATGGAATGTCCAGAAAATCTTCAATCTGAAGGTAGGATATACGAAGAAAGACGACACCCTTCCTGACCGGTTGCTCACCGAACCCCTCAAGGAAGGAGCTCCTCGAGGACGGGTATGGCAGCGGGAGCCGTTGCTCGATGAATACTACCATCTCCGTGGCTGGAGTGAGGAAGGGCACCCCACACCTCAGAAGCTTGCTGAGCTTGGCCTCTAATCCTGGATCGGGGACTCATGACGGATACATCTGAACGGTACCAACGACAACTACCACTCATCGGTGAAACCGGACAGGAGAGGCTCTCCACATCGCGGGTGTTGATTGCCGGCGCAGGAGGGCTTGGCACAACCATCGCCACGTTCCTTACGGTAGCGGGCATAGGATTCATCCGAATCGTGGATGAAGATACGATCGAACGGAATAACCTGAACCGGCAGATTCTGTACCGTGAACCTGATCGTGGGGAACGTAAGGCGGAAATAGCCAGGCAGAGACTGGTGGAGATAAACCCTGAAATTGAGGTCCAGGCACTCTGCACACATATCGACGACCAATCCATCGGGGGTATGGTGAGGGGAATGGATATCATCATGGATGGGATGGATAATTTTTCGACGCGCTATGTACTGAACCGGGCAGCACTCAGGCAGAAGATACCCTTCATCCATGGTGCAGTCAACGGATTCTACGGGCAGGTCACAAGTATCATCCCAGGAAAGAGCCCCTGCCTGCGCTGTATTGTGCCTCACCCCCCTTCTGCAGACAAGGTGCCTATCATCGGGGTCACCTGCGGGGTGATCGGATCCATCCAGGTGACGGAAGCGATAAAATATCTGACCGGTCGGGGGGATATCCTCACCGGCCGTCTCCTGCTGTGGGATGGGTTCAGGGGTGATGCCGCAATTATCAATGTCGTCAATGAACCAGATTGTTCTGAATGCACGGGAGAGTGGGCGGGAGAGAGGGGATGAAGATCTCTATTAGAGTATTCGCCAGCCTACGGGATTTCATGGTTCCTTCCCTGGAACTTAACCTTCTCCCTGGGGCCACGGTAGGGGCACTCCTTGTCGAACTCTGTCGAATGTATCCGCCCCTGGACACCGCCATCTTCCAGTCACCGGGAACAGTGAGGGAATTTGTAAACATTCTGAAAAATGGTCGAAATATCCATTTTCTGGATGGGCTCGTCACTGCCCTCCAGGAAGGTGATGTTATCGCTATCTTCCCCCCGGTGGGTGGCGGCTGAGCGGATTACTCCTCAATTGTGATGATCTGGACAGGGCAGGAGTCTGCAGCGTCCTTTATACATCCCTCCATGTCGGGAGGTATGTCTCCTTCTCCTGGATTTTCATTCCTGCGATAACCTTCAACAATCTGGCTAAGGGAATCACTTGTGCTCTGTTCAAAAAATTCTGGGCACAGGTCCCAGCAGGTGCCGCAGCTGGTGCAGTCCTCACGTACAATGGTGCACTTTCCCATAATAATTCACGCTCACAACGAAATCTGAGCCGATGGCACATAAACGCTCGCGTGGTGTGCCTGGGGTCATCTCAAACCACCCATGGATTAACGCGGATCCGCAGGGAAAATTGAATAACTGCGAATATTATCGAAATCAAAGGTAATTATATCAATGTACGGGGTGCACCTATGTCACATGATGCAGAAGGGAGTGATTCTCTGTATCGCCTCCCTGCTCCTTCTCGCCGCATTCATGGGACCATCCATGGCTGCCGAAGAGGTGACATCGGAGAGGCTGATCCATACCTCGGCGATTGGTGAAGTGACCACCACGCCGGATCGGGTTCTACTCTCGTTTGCGGTGGAAACCGAACACCCGGACGCCAAAGTAGCCCAGCAGAAAAATGCCGATGCCATGAATGCCTTGTTCACCGCCCTGGAGGGAGCGGGGATAACGAAAGATGAGATGGAAACAACAGGATACAGTATCTATCCGGTCTATGATGAAACAAGCTCCATCCTGCCGCAGAAGATCCGGCTGTACCGTGTTACCAACACCCTGCTCGTCACCCTGAAGAATTCCTCGAGAGCGGGGGAGATCATTGACCTCGCGGTGACAAACGGTGCAAACCGTGTCAACTATATTGCCTTTAAATTGAGCGATGAACAGCAGCGGGCACTCCGTTCCCAGGCGTTGAAAGATGCCATGCTGCAGACAAGAAATGACGCTGAGGCGGTCGCAGCAGCAGGTGGACTCTCCATTATGGGGGTCAAGGAGATCACGATCTCCAGTGGGTACGTTCCACCAGTACGATACGATGCCGGGTATGCGGTTGCTGAGAAGGTCGCTACCCCCATTGAACCGGGTGATGTGAAGGTTACCGCCTCTGTCTCGGTCACCTATCTCTGCCGCTGAATTTTTTTCTATTTTTTTACGAACGTATCGTTTTACAGCCCTTTTTGCGGTACAAACACATATTATTGCTAAGATGCAATCACCTGTGAGGATTTGCGATGGAACGTACCATCGGATTCAAAGAGCGACGGTATATCGAGGAATTAAGAATCCTCACCAAGTCAACAGCTATTGACTGTGTGGTCGATGAAAAATTTGACCGGATACTCTATATCATAAAACCAGGGGATATGGGGCTGGCAATTGGTAAAAAAGGTGAAAATATTCACAAACTGGAGAAAGTGCTGGGAAAAAAGATTGAGATGGTTGAGTATCATGACGATCTGGAGGGATTCGTGGCCAACATCTTTAAGCCCGTGGATATAGCCAGGGTGATGAGGGATCCCAACCAGGGAATCATCGATGTGCTGGTAACCAAGAAAGGAGATATTGGTATCGCCATAGGAAAAGGTGGGGCTAACGTGGAGAAAGCGAGGGTCCTCGTTCGCCGGTTCTTCAACCTGGATATGGGAGAGATCACGTGGACGGGTGAGAGCGATGGATCCTAAAGATACTATCTCCGAGCTATGGCAGGTTATTGAAGAGAGGTTTGCCCATCCTTCCGAACAGTCCTATGTGAGCAGCCTCGCACGGGATCCCAAGGGGATCGACCGGATTCTCGAAAAAGTGGCCGAGGAATCAACAGAATTTATCCTTGCGGTCAAGAACGGGATTCATGAGCGGGCAGTTGCTGAAGCTGCTGACCTGTTCTTCCACTACCTCATCGCCCTGCGATCAGCTGGCCTCAGCTATGACGAGGTACTTCAGGAGCTGACACGGAGAAGGAGAACCTAGCTACCCGGTGATGAGCGGGAAGGCTGCGGTGCCTTTCGTAGCCTGAATTTGATTGCTACCCCCTGGTCTGCATGCCCTGGCACCCGGTCTTCCACCCAGATCCTTCCTCCGTACCGCTCCACCAGGATCCTGGAGAGGTAGAGGCCAAGGCCTTTGCCACGGACCTTAGTCACCCCTCGTTCGAATTTCCTGAACAGGACAGGTTTTACACTGTCCGGAATCCCTGGACCGGTGTCAGCAACGGTCACCTCAATCTCCTCACCAACATCAACGACCGACACGGTGATCTGGACCTTTTCACCCCCGAATTTAATACTGTTACCAAGGAGATTGGCGA
>JAJRCM010000109.1 GCA_028678965.1 Methanomicrobiales archaeon
ACGATGACCCAGGACGAGCGGTGATTGAGGAGGTAATCCAAACACTAGGAAATACAACCACCACGTGCGATCAGCGGAGTGAGGTGCTTACCCGCTCCCTCCCCGTGATCACCAAGCTTATAGAGGGCGGTAGTCTCTCCCTCAAAGGACAAGAAGAAATGAGGATTTTCGGTGTCGGCCATTCCCTGATACACGAAGCACTCCAAGCCTGCAGGGAGATTGCCCACATCAACCAGAAAGTGACTACCATGAGGGACCGGCTGGCCGCTGCGCCGGTGCTCCAGCAGATCCAGCAGCTTGAGCAGGAGATGATGGCCTCAGAAGAGATGCGAAACCGGTATCGAAAGGAACTCGACCAGATTGGCGATCATCTGGAGACTATCCCCAACCGTTTACGATCACACCAAGAGAGCATGAGCCGGATGATTTCTGATCTCTCGAAGGGGGAGTTGAAGCTTCTTGAAGAGGGCGAGGGTGCGGAAAAAGAGTGATTGGATTACAGTACTTCCTGGAACTTCTTTTTAAAAGCGCTGCAGATCGGACACTTTTCTGGCGGCTCATTGAACACGATATTTCCACAGATGGAACAGACGTAGATCTTGCTCACATTCAAGTCCCTCTTGGACTGGATTGCATCGAGAGATTTCTTATACAGGCCAGCATGTACCTCTTCCGCTTTCATCGCGTAGGTAAACGCCGTCACTGCTTCACTCTTCTTCTCTCCCTCAGCAGCTTTGATGAAGTCGGGATACATTGAGGTGTATTCGTAGGTCTCCCCATCAACGCTCTTTTTCAGGTTCTCGGCTGTGGGACCAATCGCCCCCATCACCCTAAGAAGACGGCGTGCATGAATCGCCTCCGCTTCGGAGGCTGCACGGTAGAGTTTCGCCACGTTCTTGAAACCCTCGCTCTCCGCCTGTTCAGAAAAGGATGCATACTTACGGTTTGCTTGGGATTCACCGGTGTATGCGGATTTCAGGTTCTCTTCAGTCGACATATAAAGAAGGTTGGGAAGGTGGTGACTTAAGAGTTATTGATAATCAGAACCCTGCCTGACCGGAGAACCTATCGGAACTATCTACCAGCAGGTACATCAATCATCTACGGGGGATAGTCTGCTTCTACAACAGATAAACAAGCCTCAAAGAAGGGAGTTTATTCTGAAGGGATCGGGTTATCTCGCTGTGGGAGGGGAACCCAATAAAAAGCCCTTCTCATAGGCTGCTTGGAGCACTTCGGGCTTATTCCTGATGTCCTTGATAGTGTCCATATCGTTCACCAGGATCTCGTCCCAGTAACGGCAATCGATGATCTGACAGAATGCCTTCACGGTCATGGTAGCCCCATCAAATACGGTGGGAAGGTCCATACCTGATATAGAGATAAAAAGACACCTCCGTTCCTTCCTTTTGGCCTCAGGAACAAGGGGGCTTTTTCTACCATATTTCGCCATATAAAAGACCTGGAACCGGTCCATGAACGATTTGAGTTTCCCAGGGATACCCATGGTCATGATGGGAGTAGCGATGATCAGACTATCGAGGTTCTGGAATTTTTCATATATCCCGGTCATATCATCCTTCATCCGGCAGGTATCGTGCTCCACACAGTAAAAAATCTCCATGCATGGCTGAAAATTCAGGAAGGGGACATTGATCCGCTCTACCTCAGCACCAGCGTCCCTCGCCCCGTCCAGTGCCCGCTCCAGCAGGACTGCGGTATTCCCCTTGGAGAGAGGGCTGCCCAGAAGCCCAACCACCTTGGTGCCCATATCCAGGAGTTCGCCTGAAAAAGATAAGTACTTACCCATCGCTGGGTGGATTGCATGGTGGCTCTTTCACCATCATTGGATAGGATCCTTTTTCGGAGCTCTGCGAGTAAGACAAGAGATAAATATGATTGATGTCAACCAGAAAATGGTGCATAAATGGCCGAAAAGAAAGGAAAGAATGTAAAAGCGGGCGGTAAAGTCGGGCCTGGGAAGTACGTCTGTATCGATTGCGGTGCAGAGTACCAGCTGAACGCTGCCGAACAGGATCTCAGAAAGTGCCCCCACTGCTCCTGTGCAGAGTACCAGTGTTTTCCCATGACCCACATCCGTCCTGACATCAAGACCCCAGAGGACGTGATGAACCCGCCCAAGAGGCGGGAGTATCTCAAGAAATAACTCCATTTTCCTTTTGTATTGCTGATAGACCGCATGTATGAGGAGTGAGACAGAGGCATGGTTAATGTTTCAAAAGAGGGACAGATATTCGAATGCAATATCTGTGGGAATATTGTTGTGGTGAAAACAGTCGGCGGCGGCGAGCTGGTCTGTTGCGGCGAGCCGATGGAACTCAAGAAGTGATATCATGCCGGTAAAGAAAACGACACGGCGGGCTCCGGTGAAGTCCGATACCCGGATGAAGGACCTGGAGGGTAAGATCGGGAAAGTGCCGGTCTTTTTCAGGGAACTGATGAAGACTGCCCCGGATATGCATGACATGGTGCTCACCTTCGATCAGTATATATGGGGTGATGGTGCTCTCAGCCGTCAGACTAAGAAGATACTCGCCATCGCCATCGCGGCAGCACTGCGGGATCAGCATGCGGTGAGGGCTCAACTCGCTGGTGCAGCGAAGCTCGGCGTCTCCAAAGAGGAGATTGAAGAAGCCCTTCGGGTGACTTTCCTCCTCTCTGGAATGCCCGCCTATGTGTATGGCAAGGCGGCAATGGAAGAGATCATGAAGTAGGTGACCAGCATGCCAGACCAGGAGACCTGCGTAAGCATGCCAGTGCTCGGTGATGCAGCGCCTGAATTTGAGGCAGAAACAACCCACGGACCAATCAAACTCTCGGACTTTAAGGGGAGATGGGTGGTCCTTTTCTCGCACCCGGCAGACTTCACACCGGTATGCACAACCGAGTTCCTCGCATTTGCCAAGATATATGAGGAGCTTAAAGCGCTCAATGTTCAACTCATCGGACTCTCTGTAGACAGCATCTCAGCCCACCTCGGATGGGTGCACGATATCAAAGAGAAGATGGGAGTTGATATCCCGTTCCCTATCATTGCTGACCTTACAATGAAGGTCGCTCACAAGTTCGGTATGATCCACCCGGGCCAGAGCTCTACGGCTGCAGTCCGCTGTGTCTTCTTCATCGACGACAAGGGAATCATGCGGGCGATGATCTACTACCCTCTCCAGAACGGGCGATTCATGCCCGAGATTATCCGTCTGGTAAAAGCCCTCCAGACCACCGATAAGTATAAGGTATCGACACCAGCAAACTGGCAACCGGGCGACAAAGTGGTTATTCCACCACCCCGCACGGCTGCGGAGATGGAGAAGCGCCTCAAAGAGGGATACGAGTGCAAGGACTGGTACCTCTGCTATAAGAAAGTGGAGTAACCGTTGTTCAGTTGAGATACCTCATTCGGGTGTGAGCCAAACCTATCTTATCCGGGGAGGATGACAGCTGAGGGTATACCACTCCTATCACCCGATCATGAGAGGCATATGGTACCCTCACCCTCCGGTGAAGGACTCCCGGTGTCCTTGAAACGGCCATCCTCCCGATTCCCTTCATTAACCGCTGGGATGATTCCTTCAGTGCGACGTTTAAATAATCCGGGAACGTAGCGAGTACCTATGGCACTCAAGGTCCTCGCTTTCGCAGGAAGCCCCCGGCGAGGTGGAAATTCGGAGACACTTCTCGACTGGATGCTGGATGTGATGCGGAACGAGCCCGGCGTTGAAGTTGAGAAGATCGCTCTGACTGATGCTAATATCAATCAGTGCCGGGGGTGTAATATGTGCGAGAAGCTGAACTGTTGCGTCCAGAGGGACGGTATGGATGTGGTTCATGACAAACTCATAGAGGCAGACTGTATCATCCTTGCCGCCCCCATTTTTTGTATGGGGATTTGTGCCCAGGCAAAGGCGTTGATAGACCGTGCCCAGGTGTTCCGTTCACGTAAATATGTTCTCAAGCTACCAATCGTCCCGCCCGAACGGAAAGGAAAACGTTTGGGAGTGTTCCTTTCCACTGCCGGTCAGACGTGGAGCTACGTCTTCGATGCTGCCATTCCCACTGTCAAATGTTTCTTCCATGTGATCGAGGTCCGTGACAGGGATATCCAGTACCTGATGATCAACGGGGTGGATGAAAAAGGAGCGATCTTCATCCACCCCACCGCCAGACAGGATGCAGAGAAGCTCGCTCACGCGGTGATTGCAGATCTCCGACAGCGACAAGGATCGTGATCACCGAGTGACCTTGAGAGTCCTAGGAGTATCGGGGAGCCCTCACCGGCACGGGAATACAGAAACCCTGCTCGACAGTTTTTTGGAGGGTGTGGGAAGTACCGGTGGCATGGCGGAAAAGGTAGTCCTTTCGACATTAAAGTATGCTCCCTGCCGGGGATGTAATGCGTGCCATAAAACCGGCACCTGTATTGTTGAGGATGATGCTCCGTTGCTCTTTGACCGGATTCTTGCTGTCGATTGTATCGCCGTTGCGTCACCAATTTACAGTATGGGAATCACCGCGGAACTCAAAGGACTCATTGACCGCTCCCAGTACATCTGGGCAAGA
>JAJRCM010000110.1 GCA_028678965.1 Methanomicrobiales archaeon
ACGATTCCAGGGATAGTTCTCACCCGACTCTTTGGAATTCTTGTGTTTCTCCTTCTTGTCGCTGTCCTGAACATGATAGTGGATTCCGTCAATAACGAGGTATTCCACCAGCTCGTTACGTTTCTAACCATCACCACCTGGCTCGTGGTACTCTTCTCCATCCTGTTTCTTATTGGCGAGGTGTGCTACGCTCTATTTTTCCCGCTCAATCTCCTTGCTCCCCTTTTTAGTGCACTGGGCAGCGTCTTTTTGGTATCATTTATCTTCAGGCTTCTGTATTACCTGGACCGCATCACCCCCACCACCAACTTTAACGTTCTCGAACCACTTGCTCCCCTCATCTACCTGATGATCTTCCTGATTGTCCTGCTCGCAGGATATATTGATATTTTCACCTGCCTTCTCAGTGGTGGACCCCGCACCTCGCCCCCAGGAACTTCACCTGCCAGCCAGGGTGAATCCGAGGGTCCGGCGCCAACGAATCCTGAATGGGACGATATCGGAGCAGAAATCCGAAAACTCATTTTCGATATCGTGCACCAATTAAGAGAGAGCCTTAAAGGAAACCGATAATCCTGGAGAGATTGACGTCTCTTTTTTTAGGTCTCGTTCCCCATACTACCATCGTGATATGTGGTGGGGAGAAGGATGTTAAACCTGTAGAAGATGGGATTGCATGGTTCCTATCATCTCACCACCAAGACACGAAAGCGAAAGAGATCAATGCTCCCTGAAATGGAATGGACGGAGCTCTAGAGCTACCTGTTCGTATCGAGATAATCATGTGCCACTTTGGATATATGCACGACAAAAAGCAGTTAAAAAAGAACTGAATTTGAGTTAAGAGTTAGAATCTCGGTTTCCTGTGTTTGGGGAGGCACTCACGGCAGTAAACGGGTCTTCCCTCAGTAGGCTTGAACGGAACTTCGCACTCTTTACCGCAGTCAGAACAGACTGTTTTTGTCATTTCTCGGGGTCCACCGAATGAACGCGGACCACCAAAACTTCTCTTTCCTTCCATTGTATTACTCATGCAGGTTTTACGCTGCATGTACAAATTGGAAAACCACCCATATAAATGATAGCTTCCGTGCAGAATTTCAGGGAATTACCTCGCATCCTCGATATTTCGGGTGCTCACACTGTGAGAGTGAGACTGTTCCTATCTCGACAAGAGTTTGTACCGTGGGGAGTACTTCAGCAAGCCCCTGCCTGAGATTCTCGATCGTAGCACAGACACTTTTTCTCTGTTGTTCAGGTCATATCGGGAGTCAATTGGAGGACAGGCACCGCCCGCCGCAGAAATCTGACAGGTGGCAGACTGTGCACGGTGGACCGGGATGCCTTTTTAGGAGTTCTCCAGGCGTGGACCTAGCGATATTACTGAGAGATACATCTTTCATCCCTTCTATGATCGGGCAGCCTCATCCCTTGCGAAGAAATCTATAAACCTTCATCCTCCTAACGGCTCCTCAGATGGAGGAGAGCAGGTACTATCATCCGGCAATTGAGACCATGGATCGCGATGATCTCAACGCCCTCATCGATGAACGGTTACGTTACACGGTTGCGTATGCCGAGGAGCACTCTCCTTTTTACCGCCACTGGTTCAGGGAACACCACATCACCCCGGATGATGTGAAGGTACATGAGGATCTCCTCCACCTGCCGGTGATCTCTGGTGCCGATATCCGCGCAAACCAGCCCCCCATAAAAGAAGAGTTCCTGTTCAGAAGTGCATCATGGAACGATATCTTCACTGTCCATGAGACCAGCGGTACCAGCGGGATTCCGAAGAGCTTCTTTCTTACCTGGCAGGACTGGGAGCGGTATGCCGAAAAATATGCACGGATCTTCACTTCACAGGGATTTAGTAACGGCGATCGCATCATCATCTGTGCATCCTATGGCATGAACGTGGGGGCAAACACCATGACGCTCGCGGCACGGGACGTGGGGATCGCTATCATCCCCGCAGGAAAATGCAGTTTTCCGCTTCGTATGCTCAAGAGCTACCAGCCAACCGGAATAGTGGGGAGTGTTTTCAAGCTTCTCCGCCTTGCCCGACAAATGAAGGCGGAATCGTTTCCTGTGGAGCAGTCCGGTGTTCAGCGGCTGATCGTGGGAGGGGAGGCCTTTGCGGAAGAGGCGCGAAGGTATCTCGCCGAGATGTGGGGGTGCGGTGTCTATAACACATACGGGAGCACCGAAGGGACGATGTGCGGTGAGTGCACTGCGGTGAACGGACTCCACGTCCCGGAGGATATGGTCCATATGGACCTCTATGACACCAGGATGAAGGGCTTTGTGAACGATGGAGAATGTGGGAGGATTGTTCTGACCACACTCCTTCCGCCAGGGGGAATATCCGGTAACCTCCTCATTAACTACGATACTGAGGATACCACGGTTGTACTTTCGCGTGAGCAGTGCCAGTGCGGACGGACACATATGCGCATCTACAATCCCCAGCGCGAGGCAGAGACTGCCTGGGTGGCAGGACATTCCTTCAACCGAGTCGATGTGGAGCGGGGGGTCTTCCAGCGGGGGAATATGGAATACCTCACCGGAGAATACGAGGCGTTCCTCTACCAGGGAGAGAGAGATGATGAGACTATCCTCAGGGTCACTATGGAGTGCGAACGAAAGGAGGGTTGCGGGAGCGATCTCATCACTGAGAACTTCCAAAAAGCCTTCTTCCGTGGAAAACCGGGCCTTTTTCATGCCCACAAGGAGGGATCATTCAGGCTCCTCTTCAACTTCCCCGAGCCAGGGGGGCTTGAGCTGTATAAAACGCCTGGACGACCAAAACGATTGGTGGACCGTCGATAAGAACCGGTGTCCGATATGAAAAAGGGGATTCAAACCTTTGATGCAAACGTCGAACGGTATGACCGCTGGTTCGATGAACATTACCGTATCTACCAGTCAGAAGTAAGCGCCCTTGAGCAGTTTGTTCCGCAGAAGGGAGAGGGGTTGGAAATAGGGGTGGGGACAGGAAGATTCGCCGCCCCACTCCATATAGCCCTGGGAATTGATCTCTCGCTGCATATGGTTCAGAGAGCCCGGGAACGCGGGATACAGGTAATCCTCGCACGGGGTGAGTCCCTTCCCTTCTGTGCCGGTCATTTCGATTTTATCCTGATGGTCACGGTGATCTGTTTCCTTCATGAACCTGCCCGGGTGATGGTGGAATGCAGAAGAGTGCTCCGCAGAGGGGGCGTGCTACTCCTCGCCTTTATCGACAAGGAGAGTCCGCTCGGTAATGAGTATCGGAAGGATGAGGACATGAGGACTTTCTTTAAAGATGCAACATTCTATACCGTTACTGAGATACGCTCCTTCCTTATTGGAGCCGGATTCACCTGTGAGGAGGCCATCCCGGTAGCTTTTGAGGACTATGGCATGATCCCGAGCGGTTTTGTGATTGCTCGTGCAATAAAAAAGTGATCATGGGAGATGTTTTCCCTCATCGCCTCGATGATTTTAGCGGCCGGGCTCATTTCCATCACATTACTACGTTTATCCCTTTTTTTCAC
>JAJRCM010000111.1 GCA_028678965.1 Methanomicrobiales archaeon
ACCCATAGGTAAGGGCATTCACCTGGGGGTAGCTGGTACTCGCCGGTCGGCCGACGTGATGATCCACGATGAGGACCTCATTTTCACGGAGACCGTGCTCTTCCAGCAGATTCTGCTGTCCAGCCCCGAGATCGGTAAAAATTTTAAAACTACTGTCGCGGGGGACGTACCGCATGGCAAAGGGCTCGATCTGCCGCACAAAAATGGGGCGTACCGGAATCTCCTCCTGCTGGAGGGCTAGTTCCAGGATTGTCTCACTGGCAATTCCATCAGCATCGATATGCGAGATGATGCTGACCTCTTTCTGATCCCGAATTCGGTCCGCAGCTTCCTGCAGATCGTGAACCAGACCCATTACCATAATATAGCTATCTCAATACAGATGAATGGTGTGCACCATGACGCCCGATGAAATGCGGGAATTTTTCGACCCAGGCACCATCACCGCGCAGCGGATGCGGGTGGTGGAGAAGAATGCCGAATCGCTCGGTGTGACACCGCTCATGATGATGGAGAGCGCGGGACGGGCACTGGCTGCCGCAGTGCTTGAGTCCCACCCGGAATCTGTTCTTATCCTGTGCGGCAGAGGAAACAACGGTGGTGATGGGATGGTCGCTGCACGGCACCTGCAGCGCGAGCTCAGGACCGATGTGATCTCTATTGACCAGGAGCCACGCAGTCACCTGAACACTCTCCAGCTCGGGATTCTCCGATCCTGTGCCGTTGGCCTGCACCAGGTGCGCTGCCCATCCGATGTCGCCGCTCTCGCCCGTCTGTTTGAGAGTGCGGATGTGATCCTCGATGCCCTCCTGGGAACTGGTTCGGAGGGTGAGCCGAAGGAACCAATTCCTACCTGCATCACTCGGGCGAATACTGCAGGAGTCCCCATCATCGCCGCCGATATACCCACGGCTGGCATCCGTGCGGATCGCATCATTGCCTTTCACCGCCCAAAAAAGGCGGGGGCAGAGGTGGTGGACATCGGGATTCCCCTGGAAGCTGAGTGTTTCACCGGCCCCGGGGAATTGACTCTCATTCCCAGAAAACCATCAGATGCAAGGAAAGGAGCGGGGGGAGAAGTCCTGGTGATTGGGGGAGGCCCGTACCAGGGAGCACCGTACCTCACGGGTATGGCAGCACTTCGCAGCGGGGCAGACATTGTCCGTATTGCTTCACCAATCTACCTTCCACAGCCGGACCTGATCCACGAACGGATGACCGGCCTTCTGATTCAGGAGGAAGATATCCCACGGCTCATCACTCTCGCAAAGAACGCTGATGCGGTGGTCTGCGGTAACGGTCTGGGTATCGAGAGTCACGCAGTGGTGCGGGAGGTTGCTCCCTATTGCCGGAAGCTGGTGGTTGATGCCGATGCTCTGAGAAAACCCCTCCCTGAAGGAAAGGAGACGATCTATACACCCCATGCTGGAGAATTCCTGCGCGTCACCGGGAAGAAGGTGCCTGAAGATCTTGGAGCACGGGGACGCCTGGTCCGAAAGGCAGCCTCACGGGGGACAATCCTCCTCAAGGGTGAGGTGGATGTGATCTCTGATGGCACCCGGCTCCGTTTCAATCGCACCGGCTGTCCTGGCATGACGGTGGGAGGGACTGGCGACGTTCTTGCCGGACTCACCGCCGCGCTCTTTTGCCGGATACCAGCGTTTGAAGCAGCCTGTGTTGCAGCCTATGCCAATGGGTGGGCGGGCATACAGGCAGAAGGGGAACAGGGAGACGGGATGATAGCGAGTGACCTCCTGACCTGGCTCCCCTCCATCCTTTTCCAGGAGGGAGAGGGGTGATGGTGGAATTCACTCATATTGAGGGAGATCGGATCCGAATGGTCGATATCTCCACCAAAGGAGATATCCCCAGAGAAGCTTTGGCGACAGGAAGGATCTACCTGAAAGAGGAGACTCTTCATGTCATAGAGGATGGAAAGGTCACTAAGGGGAATGTGCTGGTGACTGCCCAGGTAGCGGCCATACTCGCGGTGAAGCAGACGGCAGCCCTGATCCCCCTCTGCCACCAGATCCCGATCAGCACGGTAGATGTCCGTTTTCTGATCGAGGAAGGTTTTATTGAGGCAAATGTGACGGTCCGGTCAACAGGCCGAACTGGAGTAGAGATGGAAGCCCTGGTGGGAGTGAGTACCGCACTCCTTACTATATGGGATATGGTGAAGTCCGCAGAGAAGGATGCCCAGGGACAGTATCCGTCCACCAGTATCAGCGGGATACGGGTTGTGGAGAAGCGGAAGGGCTAACCTCCGGCCGGCGGTTTTAATACCTCCCCCGTAAAAATATAAAGACCACGGGATCCGTCCCGGAAAGGAATGTAGCCCTGGCGGCTGAACCTTCAAGGTGAATTTTTCATGGTCAAATCGATGTATGCCTATGTGCGAGATGCCTGGAAACGACCGGACGCAACCGGTGTCCGGGCACTCCTGTGGAGCCGAATGCAGCAGTGGCGGCGGGAAGGCACGGTGATGCGGGTGGAGCATCCGACTCGTATCGATCGCGCCCGTGAACTGGGATACAAGGCAAAGCAGGGAATTATCGTTGCACGGGTGAAGGTGCGAAGGGGTGGGCGACGTTCCTCCCGATATGTGAGGGGGAGGCGCACCGCGCATATGGGTATGCGACACGACACCCCCGCGAAGAGCCTTCGCAGGATAGCGGAAGAGCGAGCCTCACGGACATTCTCCAATATGGAGGTCCTGAATTCCTACTGGGTGGGAGAAGATGGCAAACACCGCTGGTTCGAGGTTATCCTGGTGGATGGTCACCATCCTGCTATCCGTGCAGATCCCCACCTTTCCTGGATTGCCGAGCCAGTCCACCGGGGGCGGGCAGAGCGGGGCAAAACCAGTGCCGGACGTAAAGGGCGCGGGATGCAGCTGCGTGGAATCGGTACGGAAAAAACCCGCCCCAGCATTCGTTCGCACGCAAATAAAGGCAAATAATATCTCATTTTTCTGCAATGACACTCAGCGACGCGTGCATTCACCCTTACCCTGACGGGGATTCCACGCTCCGCAGGATGGCTCTGGAGGCAAAAGAACTCGGGTTCGGGTCCTGTGTGGCACTGACTACCCAGCCGATCCCCGTACTGCCGCTGAAGCTTATCCGCGGAATCCTGATACGCGAGGAGACAGCAAAAAGGGTCTCCACGGCACTGCGCAGAGTGCCAGCAGAGAGCGGCGTCGTAATGGTGGAGGCGGGTGAGAGTGGATTTAATCGTGCGGTTCTATCACTCCGCGGCATACATGTGTTGAAAGGTATCGCCCGAACTCCTCAAACCTCTCTCGACCACGTCGCTGCCCGGACCGCTGCGGATCATAACATTGCCGTGGATATCGATCTCTATCCCTTAGTGCACGAGCGGGGCATGGTGAGGCAGAAGGTGCTGCAGCGCTACGAAGACCTCCTGGTTCTGCATCGGAGGTTCAGGTTTCCCCTCACCATCTCCAGTGGCGCTCGATCTATCCTTGATCAGCGTTCGGTCCGGGATATGGTCCTTCTCTGCTCTCTCTTTAGAATGTCTGCAGATGAGGTCCGCCGGGCTCTTTCCTCAGTGGAAGAAATTACCGGCCGTCATGGTCCGGTTCAGGTGGTGCGATGAGGCCCCGACCTCCCTCCCTGCGGTTCAAGCGTCGCTATATCCTTGTGGAGCTGGTACCGCGGTGGTATGTTCCCGATGGTCGTGACCTGTACCCCTTCATCATTGAAGCGATCTGTTCACTGTTTGGTGATACGGTTGTCGCTGAGATGCAACCAGCGGTGGTCTTCTGCGAACATGGGTTTGCCATCGTTCGCTGCCGCCGTGGAACTGAATTGAAACTGGGAACGGCTCTCGCCACCGTTACAGGGACCAGTGACCGTCCTTTCACCCTCCGTGGCCATGCAACCAGTGGTACCATCCTTGCCTTGAAGAGGAAGGTTCAGGCTCTGTTAACCGCGATGGAAGAAAGGATCTGTACAGTCACCGGCCATACCTGTAACGTCTGCTGTTATGACAATCAGAAGGTTGATGTCATCGAAAGAGGCATTAAAGGTCAGCACCTAGTATTTCTCACGGAACAAGATAGTGAGGAGATGGAATGCAACCGCAATACCAGATGGGATATGACCGGGCAATAACTGTCTTCAGCCCGGACGGGAGGCTCTATCAGGTGGAGTATGCCCGGGAAGCAGTGAAGCGGGGGACGACTGCAGTGGGCATCAAGTACCGGGATGGTGTGGTGCTCATTGTTGATAAGCGGGTAGCCACCCGCCTCCTTGAACCAGCATCTATCGAGAAAATTTTCAAGATTGATGACCATATCGGGGTCGCTTCATCGGGGCTGGTGGGGGATGCCCGGGCTCTGGTAGACCGCGCACGGATCGAGTGCCAGATAAACCGGGTATCTTATGATGAACTAATCGATGTGGAGACCCTGGCAAAGAAACTCTGCGATCAGATGCAGGTCTATACAATGTTTGGTGGTGCACGACCCTACGGGACAGCACTTCTCATCGCTGGTATGAGCGATGGTCAGGGGCGCCTCTTTGAGACTGACCCGAGCGGGACGTTGCTGGAGTACAAGGCATCCGGCATCGGGACCGGGAGGCCGGCGGTCATGAAACTGTTCGAAGAGGAATACAACGAGGATGCCTCTCTCGAAGAGGCCGTCCTTCTGGGGTTCAAGGCGCTCCATGTTGCAACTGAGGGGAAGCTTGATGTCAACACCATTGAAGTGGGTATGATAAACACCACCTCCCCCGTCTTCCGCAAGATGGACCGGAGTGAAGTAGCCCCCTACGTTACCAAGTTCTCTCAGTGAGGAAACTATGATACCGCTAGATCGGGCAGTGATCGCCCGATTGGAGAGCCATGGTGAGCGGTTTGAAATTCTTGTCGATCCCGACCTCGCCCATAAAATCCGCAGGGGCGAAAAGGTCGAGATCGAGGAAGCTGTTGCCGCCATCCATATTTTTGAGAATGCGGCGAGAGGAGAACGTTCTCCTGATGATGCGCTCACCAAAGTTTTTCACACGACTGATTTCGAGACCATAGCACGGCGGATAATTGAGAAGGGAGAGATCCACCTCACCGCTGAACAGAGGCGGCAGCTTATCGCCGATAGGAGGCAGCAGGTCATCAATTTCATTGCCCGTCATGCCCTGAACCCGCAGACCGGTCTCCCCCACCCGCCAGCTCGAATCGGGGTGGCGATGGACGAGGCCAAAGTCAATATTGATCCATTCCATTCTCTGGATGACCTGGTAAAGGAAACGATGAAGGCAATCCGCCCCCTGATTCCTATCCGGTTCGAGGAGGTGCGGATTGCGGTGAAGATCCCTGCTGACTACGCACCACGAACATTTGGTGAACTCCAGACGACGTGGACCGTGGAGAAGGATGAATGGCAGAAGGATGGGTCATGGATCTGCGTCGTCCGGCTTCCCGGTGGTATGCAGGATCAGCTCTTTGCCGATATCAACCGGCTGACCAAGGGAACTGGTGAAATTCGGCTTCTGGGACGGGGCACCTGAATAACTATATAAACTGAGACGAGCAACGTTTTTGGACACTGTGGGGTAACGAGAATGGCAGGTGGCGGACATAAAGCAAAAGGTAAAATTTCCGGCTCAGCAGGGCGATTTGGATGTAGATACGGGAGATTCATCCGTAAACGTGTGAACGAGATGGAGAAGATCTCCCACGCCGCCCATACCTGTCCTCGCTGTGACGTCATGGCGGTGAAGCGGAGAGGTACCGGTATATGGGAGTGCCGGAAGTGTGGGTATAAATTCGCCGGGGGAGCCTATGTTCCGAAAACTCCGGCGTACCTGATTGCCATCCGCTCGATTGAACGCACCGATATGAAGAAGGAGTAAGAGCTGTGCCTGGCTCATACAAGTGCGCTCGCTGCAAACACAAGGTGGAGATAGACGTCAATGTTCGATGCCCGTATTGTGGTCACCGCATCCTGTTCAAGGAACGCGGAGCAGGAATTAAAGATTTAAAAGCCCGCTGATACCCATTTTTTTTTATCTCTATCAAGGGGAACTCCTGGGAAGAAGAGTTCTTCAGGGATTTCCTTACCTTTATGAACTGTTATGGAGAATATATACCCAGGTTCACAGCCCACATCTGGCGCGAGGCAGGGAATGTTCCGGCAGTCAGATCCGCCACTCCATGAGGCAGTTTTCCGGCTAGAAGGCGAGGATGCCCCATGTATCATGGCTGCCATCCAGCCGGAGATTGAGGATGAACCGGGGTCCCGGACAACGGTCACCGCCTGGCTTGAAGACGAACGGTCCCTGGTCATCCACATCAGTGCGAAGGATATCTCTGCCCTGCGGGCAGCGCTTAATATGTGGTTGCGCCTGATCAATGTCGCACATGAAATGCAGGAGATAGCTTAGTATGGAAAACATCCCAATGAGAGTCCAGAACCAGCTCGCTATGCTGCAGCAGCTGCAGCAGCAGCTCCAGACCGTGGTCACCCAGAAAGCCCAGTACGATATGGCGGTACGGGAAGCCCGGAAAGCTCAAGAAGTGCTCAAGGACCTTGCAGACGATGCCGAGGTATTTATGAATATCGGCACGGTCCTCATGCAACAGAAAAAAGAGAGCGTGGTCACCTCCCTCGCGGAAAAAATTGAGACGCTCGAGCTGCGGATTAAATCACTGGAGAAGCAGGAAAAGGCGATGCAGGTTAAATTTGAACAACTGAGTAGCCAGGTAAAAGAAGCCCTCGAGGGGAAGAAACCCCCGAGCAGCTCATGATCTCTTTTCTACCCGATAGAGCAGATTAATCGCCTGTACCATCGCTTCAACCGATGCAAGTACAATATCATCTCCAGAGGCACTCGCATCGATAATACGTCCCTGTGGGTCTTCCACTGCGATTGTCACGTGCCCAATAGCATCTGAACCACCAGAGATTGCCTCGATGCGGAACTCCTTGAGCTGGATGGGAGCCGGCAGAATCCCCAGGATCGCCTTCATGGCTGCGTCTACCGGTCCATTTCCCACGCTGCTGAAGATGTGCTCACATCCGTTGACCGTTGCTTTGACACTGGCAGTGGGAATCACATGGCTCCCGGTGATGACTGCGATATCCTCGAGATGGAATTTCTTAATATCGAGGATGCTGCCCATCACACTGTCCGCGATCTGGTACAGGTCTGCATCGGTGAGTCGCTTCCCTTTGCCGGCGATGAATTTTATTCGCTCTACGATTTCATCGAGCTGAGCTTCGGTGGGGGTGAGGTGAGCATCGGTGAGGAGCTGCCTGACTGCATGCCGGCCGGTGTGTTTCCCAATCTTTATCCTCCGTTGGTGTCCGACCATCTCCGGTGTCATAATCCCTGGTTCGAAGGTCTGGGAACAGGCGATCACCCCGTGGGAGTGGATCCCGCTCTCATGAGAGAACGCATTCTCTCCCACTATCGGCTGGGTGGGAATAAGACTGATCCCAGAGAACCGCGAGACCAGACGGGAGGTCTCCATCAATCGATTGGTCTGGATCCCGGTAGAGATCCCGTAAATGGATTCAAGGGACATAATGGTCTGGGCGAGGTCAGCATTCCCTGCCCGCTCACCCAGTCCATTCACCGTCACCTGGACCTGGGATGCTCCCCCCTCCACTGCGGCGAGAGTATTCGCCACTGCAAGGCCGAAGTCGTTGTGGCAGTGAACATCGATGGGCACCTTCACTTCGGCAGCAATAGTGGTAATGAGCTGGCGCATGGCAGAGGGAGTTGTTACCCCTACCGTATCAGGGACATTGATGATCGTTGCCCCGCCTTCGACTGCTGCCCTGAACGCCTCAACAAGGTACGTCCAGTCAGTCCTGGTCGCATCCATGGCTGAGTACATTACTTCCGAGCAGTGGTCCCGGGCATAGCGGACGACCTCCCTGGTGGTTGCCAGGACCTCCTCACGGCTCTTCTTGATGGTGTGGATCCGCTGCACATCGGAAGTGGGGATGAACACATGGATCATATCGACTCCGCAGTCCAGACAGGCATCCACATCAGCTTTGAGCATCCGGGAGAGACCACAGATATCTGCGTCCAACCCGAGACCGGCTATTGCTTTCACGGTCTCAAATTCAGCTTTGGACGATGCCGGAAATCCCCCTTCGATGGTATGCACTCCTACTTCGGAAAGCTGGCGAGCAATCTCAAACTTCTGCTCGAGCGTAAAGGAGATACCAGGGGTCTGTTCACCATCCCGTAGGGTGGTGTCGAAAACAGTGATAGTTTTGCGTGCGTTACTGGGGAGGAAGAAGAAAATACCCCACGTCAGTGGTTACTTGCGGCTTTTTGTGCTGCATATCACTATATTAGGTGTAATATTATAAAAAATGGCTCTTTAAACTGTTCAGGAACCCGATTTGATGAAGTAACGATATGTTTAATAACTGATTTTTTAAATATAAGAGGGCACTCATCCCCGCCTTAACTCAGCCTGGTAGAGTGCGCGGCTGTAGTATGGTTTACCGATCTAGGTAACTGCGCGGCTACCGCGATGTCCCCGGTTCGAATCCGGGAGGCGGGATCCCTCCACATCAGTGCCCAGGTAGTGTAGTGGCCTATCATGTCGGCCTGTCACGCCGACGACTCGGATTCAAATTCCGACCTGGGCGTTCCTCATTTTCAGATGGATCTCCAATCCGAAATTTTATACGAAGGGATGCATATAAAAAAATGGATAGGAGATTGGTATGGACAGAACCGGTATTGTGTCCCTCATTTTAGGGATTGTATTCCTGATGCTGGGTGGATGGGCAGTATACATCTTCCGTGATCAGGTTATTCTTGTATTGCAAGGGATTATCGGAATTATTGGAATTCTCGTGGGTATCTTCATGGTACTCTTCGGTATCCTGATGATCAAAGAATAAACCACGTTCTCCAATACAAACTGTTTTCTTACTTTTTTTTATTATATATAAACATTATCTTATGTTTATTAGTAATATCTCGTATGCAATTTTATTTAATGATATTTTTTCTGATAAAGTCACATAAAAAAGGATTTAAAGATAATTATTGAAATAGAAATATTTATATATAATTATGAGAAATACACATGTATTCAGGAGCACAATGGACCTGTTCTCCTGATAATGCCATGCTGGTGGTAAGGCCATGAACTGGAGAATCGTCACAGGAATATGGTATGCGGGCAGTATCCTGCTGACGTTATTCCTCTTGCACGGGGCGTCGTTCCGCGATGCTCTCACCACGGGTATCATATCGGCAAGCAGTGTCGTTTCCGTTGGGGTGCTCGTCCTCTATTTCGTTCTGGCTGTAGCAATTTGGGATTCAGGAAATGTCATCACCCGAAAAATAAAGCTGATTGTTGAAGCAATCCTCCCTATCTCAATCATCCTTGGTATACGGTGGGCAATATATACACTGACACATCACACCATCTCTCACATGCGGCAACCCGCGGTATTGAGCAGTGGATAAGCCTCACCACCAGCCTCTTTTCTGGCATTTTATACAACAGAACTACTCCTTCCCACGGAGCAGGCAATCTTAAATCAGTTCCATGTGAACCTGTACCCGATGACATCGACATCACCCCAGCCACGGATCAAGGTTCATCGGGGAACCTATGAGGTATTCGAACTTCTGCGGAGCAACGGCATGCTTGACCTCGTAAAAGCCAATAAGGAGAAAGGGACGATGACCGTTCTCACTCACCTGAAAATGGAGTATGAAGCGACACGAGATCCGCGGTTCCGAGACGCCTACGAATGGATAATGAAGCACCATGACGATTTTATCTGGGGAGTTACCGATGGATTTGCCATCGGGTAGGGGTGTCCACTGCGTCTCGCCCGAAAAAGGTTCGGTGTGAGTATGGACGAGGCTGAACGCCTCGCTCGGTTGCTCAATGCAAAGGAGAAGGGGATACGGGCTGAGGCAGCTCGTTCCCTGGGTGCCCTGGGGGAACCTGCCCTACCTGTTCTCATTGTCGCACTCCAGAATCCTGACTGGGTAGTACGCTACCGGGCAGTAGAGGCGTTGGGCCGTATACAGGGGAGCCGCATAGATGATCTCCTGATACATGCTCTCGATGATCCCCGAGACCATGTTCGCTATATGGCGGCAAAGGTGCTCGGTAACCGGCGGGTGTCGAGGTCAGCGACATATCTCGAGCTCCGGTTAAAAGATGAAAACGAGTATGTCAGGAAGAGTGTGGCAAGAGCACTGGGAGAGATTGCAGTCCCGACCAGCCGCCCGGCGCTGGAGTCAGCATTGCGCACTGAATTCTCCGAGGGAGTACGCCAGGCGCTCCATACTGCTCTCATAGCGCTGCAAGAATCGGAGTACCGTCCTTGAAATGTCTCGACATGGGTTCATCCCCCGTGCTCACGGAAAAGAGGTGAGTGTATCATCATACTCATCACACCCTGTGTGAGGACAGGAATCGGGGGAAGAGTCTCATTCATCAGGGCAATGGTACTCCTGTTTTATCCAGTTACCGTCGTTCTCCCTGCCACAACGTACCCCACTGCCATTATGGAGGTAAAAAATGGAGGTAAAAAACTGAATACCAACGTATGCTACACCCAGCTATTCTCAGCATACGGTTAAAAAAAGGGAATCTTTCTTCAGTGCTTATAACACCAAATATCGAGCGTCCGCCGTCGTATCTGGTATGAGCTGCGGGTGACGTCAATTCTCACCGGCAGGTCAACCACCGTCTCTGTTCCCTCAATGAAGAGAATG
>JAJRCM010000112.1 GCA_028678965.1 Methanomicrobiales archaeon
TAGGAGTGTTGTATAGACGAAAAAAATTGAATGTTATTTCATCACTATCTTCTGCATCAGGGACATGATGCCCGGTTTATCCCGTCTGCGGGGCCCGGTATAGAAGGGAGTCATCTCCATCTCACAGGACCCAAAGAGCTCGGTATTGATCCGATCCGAGATATCATCGAAAATACGTTTATACGCCGGGTAATGGGGATCAACACCCCCTATCTTCCCTCCAGTAGGAATAATTGCATTATAAGGGCAGCCTCCCCGGCAGTATTTGATGTGTCGGCAGTCCCCACAGGCGGTATCCACGTGGTCTTTGAACTGTTGCATCAACCTCCCGGCAGGCGACCTGGCAAGATCCTCTTTTGAGGGATGGTCACGGACATTCCCCATCACGTACTCCGGCATTCCCACAAACGGTAGCATGGGTAGATATCTCCTTCCGGTCCCACCGCAAAGGTGTTCCCCATACAGTCGGCGAAGGTGCAGACAGTGCCATGCCGGGTGAAGACGCATTTGAAGAGGTCGTTGATGTTCAGGATATCAATGTCGTCCAGATGCTCCAGATAGGTGTTGAGGAGGTAGACGAGCAATTCTCCATATTCAGTCGGTGAAAGCACCCACTGTTCCGGGTTTGTGCCCCGCAAGGAGGGAAGGGCAGGATGCAATTTGAAGGTGAAGCGATTGTTTTTAAAAAATTTGAAAATTGCTTCTTTGGACTTCACCGAATGGGAAGTGAAGGTGCAGATGAAGCTGACCCGGAGACCATGTGCTTGGGCAATCTCAAAGCCCCGCATGGTCTTTTCATAATATCCCTTCCCCCGCTGCTGATCATTCAGCTCCTGGGGACCATCGATACTCGTGCCGAGAGGGACGTGATACTCCGCGAGAATCTGCCCCAGTTCGGGAGCGAGCAGCCAGAGATTGGATTGCATGGCGAACTCAGGCTTCAAATGGGCTAATCCGTCTGAAAGCAGCGGTAATGCCTGCCGGTAAAATTCCGCACCGGCAAGGAGTGGCTCCCCCCCGTGAAAGGTGATCGTCACCCGATTCTCGCGAAAATCCTTCAGCCATTCCACTACCTCCTGGATGGTGTCGATGCCCATGATGGGAGATCCTGCTTCAGAACTCCAGCAATAACTGCACCGGGCAGGGCACCCCAGGGTGGGGATGAGCATCACGTGAAAGGTGTTCTTCATGCTACAGTACTTTCTTCCCCCTCACCCTCTTAATGGTGGTTGTAAGGACACTCGATTGCGAAACCAGGGCCAATGAACGGAAGGTGAGGTTCTTCACGTATCGGATTCCTTTCCTCGTTCAATGGTTCGATGAGGTCATCATACCTCACGATGAAGAAAGGCAACCTTGAGTAGCGGTCTCTCCACGACGTGCTCTTGCCACAGGATACTGGATCACAGGATCCGGCGAGTGGAGGTCCTTGTATCGAGAGCGTCCACAAATCAAGATCGACCCCCCCCAGAGTACCACATGCTCTCCTGTCGTAACCTACCGTTTTTAGCGATCATGATAGACAAGGGAGAGCCCCACACCGGTTTCTCTCAGAGAGACCACACCCGCGAGGCTGATTTTTGCGCCAAGCGAGGTGCAGTGACAGGCGTGAAGGGAGGAGGGTTGCACCGTTCGTAAAAATTCAAGTGTCCCGTCAAGTTGCATCCCTTTGCCGAGGAGATGCAGACCGCCCACGATATCGAGAATCCGTTCTTCATGAGTGACTTTCCGGGCATAGGTGATGGTAGTGCAGATACCCGCATGGGCACAGCCGGTGATGATTACAAGCCCGTCCTTCGTACGGCATGCGAGTGCGGTATCATCGAGAATATGGTCTTCGGTCACGGTTCCATCAGGCATCACGATACGGCGTGATCCAGGGGAGCGTACCTCAAATGAGTGAGTTCTCTTTATCTCCCCCAGCACGATGAGGTTAGGAGAGAGGGGAAAGGGGGAGGAGATAAGGTTCACCAACAGATGGCGGGTTATCGCTTCAGCAGTGAGCATCGGTCCGATATCAGGGAGGGGAGGTTTCGGGCGGGGGTAGAAACAATGAGGATGGGCAATGAGCTGGGGGAGACGGTGATCACGACCTTCCTGCACCGCCCCTAGGAACAGCCGGATCAGGTGGTAGAGTCCTCCGGTATGATCGAGATGTCCATGGGAGAGGACGATATAATCGAGATGGAGAAGATCTATCCCCAACTGATGAGCATTCCTGATCACCGCATCTGAGTACCCGGTATCAAAGAGCACCCTGCACCCATCTGCCTCGATAAACGCCGAAAAGCCATGCTCTGCGATGAGATACCGGTCAAAGAGTGCGGTATTATCAACGAGAATTGTTACCTTCATACCTCCATTCCTTGTCCCTCTTCTCAGCTGGTCAATCGTGTACTCTCTTGGTAAATAACTCAAGGGTTCATCGGACCAGACTATGATAGGTGTTTTCATCAATCTCGTTCCACGCTGCCATGCGCTGCTGCATGGCAAATGGATGAGCGAACTGGTACCTCCCATCATGGGTCGGCATACCGGTGGTGAAGTGACGCAACTTCTGATTCGAGAGCAACCAGGCTGGATCTCTACTCAAATTTACTTTTGTTAATGAAAGTTAATATGAGTAAAAAACCCTCTCCGAAGTCATTTTTCAGGATTTCTCCAAGAATTATCGAACTTTTTTCGATAACCTTAATTTAGTGCAGACTAAGTGTTAGATGAACCATAAAAGGTTTACAGTGTTTTCGTGCAATCAGCACGCAGGGAGGATGCTAAATGGAAAACATAGTGTTTGGCATCGGTATCACTGCAATGGCTGGTGCTCTTGCATCTGTTGCCGGCGCTGCGGAGAACGTTGAATCTGATATCGGGTCACAGGGTGACCCCAACTCTCAGGTTCAGCTTGCACCGCAGATGGGGTACATTCACCGAATATTCAACAAGGCAATTGCCGGTGAACCCCCCGCCTATGGCGCCTGGTGTGCCATCGGGGCCGGACTTGCGATGGGCTTCATCGCCTTGCAGGTGAATCCAATTCTCGCTCTCATTCTCGGGTGTGCCATCACTGCCTTTGTGCAGGGAGTGTATGCTACGACCGCATACTTGGGGAGGATTGCGAGTCTTGCGAAGTTTGGACAGCCGGTGTACATCGATATCCTGAAGTCGATGACCACCGTGACCATGGCCCATGCATTTGTAGCAATCTTCACCACGGTATCTCTCTGTTACCTGATGAATGCTGCCCTGGGTCACCCGTTCCCGCTGCCCCTGCTCGGAATCGTATGGGGTATAGCCCTCGGCGCAGCTGGATCTGCCACGGGGAATCCGTTCTATGGCAAGGAACGCCAGTACCAGAACCAGAAGTTCGGTGCCGGGGTTCCTGTTGCTGCATCGGGAAACATCGTCCGCTATGCAGAGGCTGGACAGCGGAACTCACTGGACAACGGCTGGTTCTCAGCAAAGCTGGGTGGACCTGCCTCAGGCGTCTGCTTTGGCCTGATCGTGTTCCTGGAACTGTGGCGTACCGTTCTCTTTGAGCCGGTAGGACACGGCTGGGGAGCCATTATTGTCGGTGTCCTGCTCATCCTGGTCTTCACCATCATTGACCGCTACATCGAGGTGTGGGCACGGAAGACCTACGGACCATATGCAAAGCCAGCGGAGGTAAAAACATGAGCGCCATCGGTGCGAAGCCCGCTGCCGGGGCTGAAGTCAATACCACCGCCAGTATCATCGGTCTCATTCTCACGCTCATCATCATCGGGGCCCTCTATGTTATCACCAAAGATATCAGCATGACCATGGCCCTGATCGGGGTGATTATCGGGGGCGTCCTCGTTGGATTCTGTGTCCACTTTATGCCCGTAGGGGGTGCCCCGGCTGCCATGGGGCAGGCACCGGGTATTGCCACTGGTGTGGCGATGCTTGCTGCCGGTGCCGGTCTTGCCGGTCTCTTTGGCGGAGCCTGGGCGGCTGAGCTTGGGATGATGGTTGCTATCGTTGCCGGAGCGGTCGGTGGCGGATTGATGATGGCCATCACCTGTTTGATGGTGAGCGTCATCTACGTCTTCGGTATGGGTATTCCGGCAGCGTCCGGTAAATCGAAGATCGACCCGTTAACCGGCGACACCCAGGTTGAATTCAAATCCCAGGGTACCGAGGGACATGGTCTTCCCTTCATCTCCTATGTGGGAGGAGTCATCGGTGGTCTGCTCGGTGGAGCCGGTGGGACATTGGTCTACATCGAACTGCTCTATCTCTACGAGAAGGAGCTGCCCGCCCTGCTTCAGGCACCCATGCCCGAGGATGTGAAGATCGTCGCGGTATCACTCGCCGGAATCTTCGCCGTTGGTATCTTCTTGGTGAGTTCGGTGCTCGCTGCCTACAATATCACGGGTACCACGGAAGGGCCCGCTGACCCGAAGTTCAAGCGGTTCCCGCGTGATATCGTGGCCTCTCTTCTGGCTTCGGCGATATGTGGGATTTTCGCAATCCTGATAGTGGCACTGTGAGGTGATGACATGACAGTAAGTGCATCAGTTGGGGCAGGCGCAATCCCCCACAACACGCTCATTGGCGTTGGGTTGGTGGGATCGCTTGTCGGTATCTATCTCACCTATCTGAATGTGATCACCGGTCTACAGGTGTTCTCGTTCTTCGGAGGCATCGGAGCGGTGCTCGCACTCGTATGGGGAAGCAACACCATCAAGACCCTGTGCAGCTACGGTATCGGTACCGGTGTTCCCTCGGCAGGTATGCTGTCCTTTGGTTCCGGTGTCATTGCCATGCTCTTTGCAACACGGTATGGCGTTGCTGCACCAATCGTCGGGCTCGTACTCGCCGCCATTGTCGGTGCGATTCTCGGTTATTGTGCGAATCAGATCGTGAACATGAAAATTCCCGTAATGATCCAATCCATCACGGAGATGGCCGCCATCGGCGCTCTGACCATCATGGGATACACCGCCATGGCTGCAGGATCCTTTAGCATGATCCCCCTGATGAGTGCATCCCACCTCGATGCGGGGTACTGGGCGACATTCATTGGTGCAAGCTTCATTGTTGTGGTGTTTATTCTCGGAGCCATGGCAATCCAGCACCCGTTCAATGCCACCCTTGGTCCCAGCTGGCAGCAGGATCGCATGCTCTACCTTGCTGTAGAGTGCGGGTTCCTCTCCATGATCGTGATCGCGGTGATCTCGTTTGCGTTCCTGAGCATGAATGCTGCTCTCGTCTCGCTCGTCGTCTCTCTTGCGGGGTGGCTCTACTTCTACATGGAGTACATACGCCTCTCCAAGCGGGATGCAGCGATGTGGCTGGATGCAAAACCCATCGTTGAACCGGAGGGACACTGATGGCATACGTTGGAGTTCTGCCGGAATTCGGCTTGGTCGTGGATCCCCTGGTGGGATTAGTCACCACTGCAGGGATGTCCTACCAGCCGGTTATCGACAAGGTCACGGAACTCGATGGGATTGCGGACGATCTGGTGAACATGCTCTCCGGGTCGGGCAATTTCCTGGCATCATTCCCGGGACGAGAAGAGTCCCTGAAATATGCCGGTGGCGTTTCAGCATTCTGGTACGGTCTCGCTGTTGGACTATTCATCGCAGGGTTGATCGCCCTGCAGATGGTGTTCCTGTGAGGTGAGAGAAATGGCAGAAAAGAAACAAGCCGCAAGCGGATGGCCGCTCGTCAAGGGCGACTTCATCTCAGGAGATTCCAACAGCCCGGTGGCCATCGTCACCATGGGGTCTCACCTCGATGAGAAGGGGCTCTGTGATGCCGGTGCCGCGATTGTGGGATCATGCAAGACCGAGAACCTGGGCCTGGA
>JAJRCM010000113.1 GCA_028678965.1 Methanomicrobiales archaeon
AAAAACAGGTGGGTTCAAGTACCATGCCCCACAAGCGGAACCCGGTGAAGAGTGAACAGGTCTCCGGGCTGGCACGGGTTATCCGGGCGGCAATTGAACCCGCACTCCAGAACAACACCCTGTGGGATGAACGGGATCTTACCAACTCCTCGGTAGAGCGGGTGATATTACCCGAAGTCTCCATCCTCACCGATCATGTCCTGGGGGTGATGATCCGTGTTCTCTCTGGCCTCACCATCAACAAGAAGAATGTGCGGAAGAATCTGGAGCTGCTTCACGGTATCAATATGGCGGAAGCAGTGATGATCGAGCTCACTCGCCGGGGGATGAGCCGCCAGGATGCTCATGAGCGGGTCCGTATCGCGAGTATGCAGGCGTTTGAAGAAGGGCGGCACCTCGCCGATGTGCTGGTCACCGACCATGCGATTGCTGCACACTGCACGAGGGACGAACTGGTCACACTGCTCGATCCGGATCAGTACATCGGGACCGCGGTGCAGCAGGTGGAAGCGGTTATCAGGAAACTCTCCCCCCTATGTACCTGAGGGGGTGGGTAGAATACCGCGGGCATCGCCTTTCTGAAACAGAACTGGGAGCGCTCCTCTCCAATGATCCGCAGGTTATCACCCGGTGCGGCGGAGAATTCTTCCTGGAATGGAACGGCTGCCGGGCCAGGGACCATTTTGGCATCATGCGGGGGGCCATACCTCCCGGAACGATGGATTGTGGAGAAGGGTCAACGGTTCCGGTGATACCGGATATTGAAACGGTGGACCTTACCACTGCTATCACCACCGCGACGCGGCTCCGCTCCGAAGGGGCCATCATAGCCCTCTCCGGAGGAATTGACTCAGCCCTGATCGCTAGTCTTGCCCGACAGCCTGCGATCGCTGTGGGTGTTGACGGATCGCACGATCTGCGGAGAGCGACCGCGGTGGCCAGTCACCTTTGCCTACCTCTCGATGTGGTGAAGGTAACCGGTAGGGAGGTGGAGGAAGCGCTCCCATCCGTGCTCGGGGCGATCCCACGGGTCACACCCACCGATGCTGCTATCGCCGCCACCTTATTTTTTGTCGCGCGGGGCGCCGCCCGTCAGGGATACGAATGTATTCTCACCGGACAGGGGGCGGATGAGCTCTTCGCCGGGTACGCACGCTACCTCTCCACTACCCACCTTGAGGAGGATCTGGAGCGGGATTTCCAGGGGCTCAGCCTGCAGCTGGTACGGGACCAGGCCGTTGCCTCCCTGCACGGTACATGGTTTTCACTCCCCTATCTCGATCTGCGGGTGGTGCGCGCTGCGCAGGTTATCCCCGCATCGGAGAAAGTCGCGGGAGGAGTCCGCAAAGTACCGCTCCGCGAAGTCGGTCTCCAATTTTTATCCCCGGAGATTGTATGGTATGAGAAGAAGGCGATGCAGTACGGGAGCGGTATCTGGGGCATCATCAGGAACCTTGCCCGCCGGAATGGTTATAAAAATGCTGTACAAGGGTACTTAGATCATTTGATGGAGACTTGGTCATGATAGAGAGAAAGGATGTGGAGCATATCGCGGAACTGGCCGATATCGGCATCACGGGGGAGGAAATAGAGGAATTCACCCACCAGTTCAATGCGATCCTGGAATACTTCGATATCCTCGACCAGGTCCCGGAGGGAACAGAGGGCGGGACCGTGATCTACAATGTGCTGCGGGAAGATGAGATCACGCCCTCCCTGCCCCTGCACGAAGCGATAGGAAATGCCCACTCCTGTGAGGAAGAATTCATTAGGGCACCGCGGGTGATGTGATGGCCACCGATGACCCGCTGAATGCCTTTATCACCCGCTGCCACATTCCCCCTTCTGGCGAAGGCCGGCTCTCAGGACTGACTATCGCAGTGAAGGACAATATCTCTACCCGAGGAGTACAGACGACCTGCGGGTCACAAATCCTCAAAGGGTATGTCCCACCCTACGATGCATTCGCGGTGGAACGCCTCAAAGCGGAGGGTGCAACAATCATCGGGAAGACCAATATGGACGAATTCGGCATGGGGAACACCACGGAGAACAGCGCGTATGGCCCCGCACTCAATCCGGTGGATCCTACCCGGGTGCCTGGAGGATCCTCAGGAGGGAGTGGTGCTGCGGTCGGTGCCGGCATGATTCCCCTTGCCTTGGGTACGGATACCGGGGGATCCATCCGCTGTCCCGCAGCATTCTGTGGGATCGTCGGTCTCAAACCCACCTATGGAAGAGTATCCCGCTACGGTCTCATCGCGTACGCCAACTCTCTTGAACAGATTGGCCCGATGGCCCGGACGGTGGGGGAGGTGTCCCTTCTGATGAGCGTCATCAGTGCCTACGATCCCCGGGACTCCACCGCTCAATCCCGCCCCTTTGACCATACGCCCTCCAGCGATGTCGGGGGGTGCCGGATCGGGGTTGTGGAAGAGTTTTTTGGAGAGGGTGTTGATCACCGGGTAGCCTCCACCGTCTTTTCTGCGATCGAACGGTTGGAAGAGCTGGGTGCAGAAATCGTTTCATGCAGTATGCCCAGCATGCGGTATGCCCTGGCAGCCTACTACACCACCTGCATGTCAGAGGCGAGTTCCAATCTGGCACGCTATGATGGGATCCGGTACGGTCTTGCTTCTGATGATCGGAAGCAGTGGCACCACGCCTTCCAGGAAGAGCGACAGCAGGGATTCGGGAAGGAAGTCCGGCGTCGGATTATGCTGGGAACGTTCGCCCTCTCCACCGGCTATTACGGGAAATACTACGTAAAGGCGCAGATGGCCCGGGCTAACGTTCGTGCTGATTTTGCCCGATTGTTCTCGGACGTGGATCTCCTCGCCGGACCTACCATGCCCACCACCGCGTTTCATCTTGGGGAGAAGAGCGATCCTCTCTCCAGCTACCTTGCCGATATTCTTACCGTACCCGCGAACCTTGCCGGGGTCCCTGCCATCTCCGTTCCCTGTGGAACGGTGGAACGCCTCCCTGTCGGTCTCCAGCTGATGGGCCGGCACTTTGAAGATGAACGGGTGGTTGATGCAGCCTTTGCCTTTGAGCGGGTGGTGAGCTGATGAGAGACGAACCAGCAGGTACCGTGATCATCGGACTCGAGATTCACACCCAGCTGAACACAGCGTCCAAGCTCTTCTGCGGCTGCTCCACCGATTATCGCACTGATGGCCCCAACACTCATGTCTGCCCTATCTGCATGGGTCTGCCTGGCTCCCTGCCACGCATGAACCGAAGGGCAGTGGAGTTTGCGTTACGGGTGGCAAAGGCCCTGCACTGCGAGGTGCTTGAAGAGGCTGAATTCGCCCGGAAGAACTATTTCTACCCCGATCTCCCCAAGGGGTTTCAGATCACCATGTATGACCGCCCTCTTGGCGTGCAAGGGTATCTCGATATTGAAGGTGATGACGGGGAGAAACGGATCCGCATCACCAGGATTCATCTTGAAGAAGACCCGGGCAGACTGGTTCACAAAGGGGGCGGGGACCGGCCGAAATATTCCCTTGTTGATTATAACCGAAGTGGCATCCCTCTCCTGGAGATCGTGACCGAGCCTGACCTCAGGTCACCTCGTGAGGCACGACGTCTCATCAATACTCTGCGCAGCACTCTAGAGTACCTCCGGGTATTCGATGGGGACAAGGAAGGATCCCTGCGGGTGGATGCCAACATCTCCATCACCGGTTATTCACGGGTGGAGATCAAGAACATCTCCTCGTTCAAGGGGGTGGAGAAAGCACTCACTTTCGAGATCACCCGGCAGCGAAACCTGATCCGGAGAGGGCAGACGATCGAACGGGAGACCAGGCACTTTCTCGAAACACGGGGGATTACTACCTCGGCGCGGGGGAAGGAAGTGGAGCACGACTATCGTTATTTCCCCGAACCCGATCTCCGGCCCCTGCGGGTGAAGGACTGGGTTGAGGATATTGACCTTCCTGAGCTGCCCGCAGCCCGCAGAGAGCGATTCGTGGCAGAGTACGGGATCTCCATCAATCATGCCCGGACCCTCACCGGCGAATTCAAACTGGCAGACTTCTATGAGCAGGTCGCTCATATTGGGCCGGTACTTGCGGCTACCTGGGTGGCGGATATCCTTCTTGGTGAGCTGAACTACCGTGATATGAGCATCGGGTCCGTGCCGGTACCCCCGTTTATCGACCTGCTAACCCTCGTCATGGAGCGATCTATCACTGATAAAGGGGCAGTCGAGGTACTTCGGGTGATGCTCGACCAGGCAGCGCATCACGAGATGGTAGACTCCCCATCCACTATTGTAGGGCGTCTGAACCTTGGCCGAACATCCGGCGATGAGTTCATCCCCCTCGCCAGGGAAGTGATCGATTCCTATCAACCAGCGGTTGAGGATTATCGCCGGGGCAAGAAGGGGGCGCTCAATTTTCTTATCGGGCAGGTAATGAAAAAAGTAGGTGGCAAGGCTGATCCCAGAGAGCTGGGTAAGATCATTGAATCACTGATTGCCGAGTCCTCCCCAGGAGCTTAACGTTCGATGCACCTGATAATCGCAGAAAAGAACATATCGGCCCAGCGGATCGCCCAGATCCTCTCCAGCGGGCAGAAACTAGCAACGGCCCGGGAAGGGGGAGTTCCGGTCTATTCTTTTGGTGATACGGTCATCGTGGGACTCAAAGGACATGTGGTTGATGTGGATTTCCTCCCCGAATACGCTGACTGGAGGAGCGCCGAAAATACTCCCCGCAGTCTGATCGAAGCCCCCATCATCAAGAAGGTGAGCGAGAAGAAGATTGTGAACATTATCCAGAAGCTGGGAAAGAAAGCGGACCGGGTCACCATCGCTACGGACTACGATACGGAGGGAGAGCTCATCGGGAAAGAGGCCTTTGAACTGATTCGCGCGGTGAATGGCAGGGTCCCGGTACTGCGAGCGAAGTTCAGTGCCATCACTCCCCTGGAGATTAAAGCCGCCTTTGATCAACCCTCTGAGCTTGATATGGCCCTTGCTTCCGCAGGAGAGACCCGCCAGATCATCGATCTGGTCTGGGGAGCATCCCTCACCCGCTTCATCAGCCTCGCTGCCCGACGGGGAGGTACGAGCATCCTCTCCGTAGGGAGGGTGCAGAGCCCCACCCTCGCCATGATCGTGGACAGGGAGAAGGAGATTGAGGCATTTGCTCCTGAGCCGTTCTGGACGCTTCGCTGCATCACCGAGAAGGATACCATCTCATTCGAAGCGGAGCATGCGCATGGCCGGTTCCTGACAGAGAAGGAGGCTACCGTAGCGCGGGACCGAACACTGCCGCCCTTGGTAGTGATAGACGTTAAAAAGGCGGAAAAAGTGGAACGGCCACCGGCTCCCTTTGATACCACGGCCTTCATCGTGGCTGCTGCACGGCTGGGATTCGGTGCCGCGCGGGCAATGCAGGTCGCTGAAGACCTGTATATGAATGGGTACATCTCCTACCCCCGAACGGATAACACCGTTTATCCTCGTACCCTCAATCTTGACGCATTGCTCACGGTTCTCGCCAGAACAGAGTGTGCATCTGATGTGGCATGGGTGCGGGAACACCGGAGAAGTTCCCCCACCCGGGGAAAGAAGGAGACCACCGATCATCCCCCTATCCACCCCACCAGTCCCACGTCGCGCAAGGAGCTGGGTGATGAACGGTGGAGCGTTTATGAACTGGTGGTGCGGCGGTTCCTTGCCACACTCTCCCCGGATGCGCACTGGACCACCCTGAAAATCCAGCTGCGTGCCGGTGAGGAGCCCTACCTTGCCAACGGGAGCCGTCTGGAAAAACCTGGCTGGCGGCAGGTGTACCGCTATGGCGAGATACGGGAGCATGCCCTTCCTACCCTGGTGAATGGTGATGCCCTTCCCATTCGGGATATCATTCTCGACGCCAAGGAAACCCAGCCCCCGCCACGCTTCACCCAGAGCCGGCTCATCCAGCGGATGGAGGAGCTGGGGCTCGGGACCAAGAGCACCCGGCATGAGGTCCTGGGCAAACTTCTCTCCCGCCGTTATATCCATGGAAACCCTCTCCGGCCGACACTGGTGGGGATGGCGGTGATTGAAGCGCTGGAAGATCATGCGGACACCATCACCAAGCCAGACATGACCCAGCGGCTCGACTCCCACATGCAGCAGATCAAGGAGCGGACCCTGGCCCAAAACGATGTGGTATCAGAATCGCGGGGAATACTCCAGAAGATCTTTGATGAACTGGAAGCACATTGTGGAGAGATAGGGGATGAGATCCGGGGACGAACGGCAGAGGAGCGGGTCGTCGGGCGCTGCCCGATGTGCGGCGGAACCCTGTGCATCCGCCAGATGAAAACGGCGGGACAGTTCATTGGCTGTACTAGATACCCGGAGTGCACGTTCAATATCAACCTCCCCGGCATGCAGTGGGGAAAAGCAGTCCGCACCGACACGGTCTGCCCGACACACCAGGTGCGGCACGTCCGCCTGGTGAAGAAAGGAGCCCGTCCCTGGGATATCGGCTGTCCGCTCTGCTCCCATATCAGCTCACATGCGGAGTCCCTGCGGCTCATCCCCTCCATGACGGAAACGATCCTCGCACGGCTCCACGCACACCACCTGTATACCATCCACGAGCTCGCAGGGAGCGCTGCACCCCGTCTCATCTCACTGCTGGGTATCAGTGGCGAGGAAGCAAACCACCTGATTGCGGAAGCACAAGATGTACTTATCCTCCTGCGACGTCGGTCCGAGCTCAAGAAGTTCATCAGGACGCACCTCCCCCCGCGGAAGGGACGGAGCCAGTCAGCTCTCATGACCAGGCTCTTTGCTGCAGGGATCAACGATGTGCGGGCCCTTGCTCATGCAGAGCCCGCTACGCTCGTCACGACAGGGATCGGCGAGAAAGAGGTGGTCACGCTCATGAAAGAGGCACAGCTCCTCTGCAGTGAACGGCTCCTCAAAGAGATCGGAATACCGGCGAACAGTCTGAAGAAGTACCTGGCTGCGGGTGTTACCTCTCCCGAAGCTTTCTGCTCTCTCCCTGCCCTTTCCCTGAGTACCCGGACTGGTCTGTCGCTGGACACGGTGATGCGTCATGTTACACTGGTATGCACGTACCTGGGGAGGCCATCGCCCAAAGGGTCCAGCAAACGGGTGGTTGATCAAGGCCGCAAGGAGCTTTAGATCATCCCGGGGTGGGAGAGGCGGCACTGGAAAAATTGTATCATGCCGGGGTGTATGACCGGGAGAGCCTGGCCCGTGCTGATCCAGCCCACCTTGCCGCAATTACCGGCCTTTCTGAAACAACCATCCGTGGGTTTATAGTGTCGGGAGCAGCGCATAGTACCTGAGTAGTATTTTTGTTCAGGTGACCTCTGTGCAGCAGCCATGGAAACACTGGGTGCATGTGACCAAGCTCGACCCTGATAAACGCCTCCCCCCCAACGCTATCGAGGAGGTTGCCACCAGCGGTACGGATGCCCTGATGCTCTCAGGGACGCTCAATGTGACGCGGGAGAACCTGGGGGCGTTGGTCGATCAGGTAGCAGCCTACGATCTCCCGGTGGTGGTCGAGCCGGCCTCCCCGGAGAGCGTCATTATCGAGCGAATCTCCTCTCTCTTTGTCCCCAGTGTGCTCAATTCCACTGATGTGCAGTGGATTGTAGGAAAGCACCGTGACTGGGTGCTCCACCAAAGGGTTCCGTGGGAACTGGTAGTACCAGAGGCATACATTGTCCTGAACCCTGCCTCAGCAGTCGCTCGCGTCACCCGAGCCACCTGTTCCCTCTCCCCGCGGGAGGTTGCTGCCTATACTACTTGTGCGGATCGGTACTTCCACTTCCCCATTGTCTATATCGAGTACAGCGGAACCTATGGTGACCCCGCGGTGGTGAAAGCCGCGAGTGAGGCGGTGGAGTCGGCGGTGCTATACTATGGTGGTGGAATCGATTCCGGTGAGCGGGCAGCCACGATGGGCAAGTACGCGGATACCATTGTGGTCGGCAACGCGGTCTACGAGAAAGGCGTAAAGGTGCTCCGCGACACGGTTCGTGCTGTCCAGTAGCGAGGAGGGACGGATGCCGAGCATCGAGATCGTACTCGTGGAACCCCTGTATGAAGGGAACGTGGGGTTCACCGCCCGGGCGATGAAGAACTTCGGGTTTCACCATCTCGTCCTGATCAATCCCTGTACGCTTGGAGACGAGGCAAAGGCCTGTGCCTCCCACGCCCAGGACGTGCTCGCCAGTGCGGAGACGCTCACCCTTGACGAAGTCTATGATCGCAGCGTACTCACCGTCGCTACTACCGGGGAATTGAACAAGTCGGTCTGCCGTTCGATGAGGATGCCCTATTACACCCCTGAAGAACTCCGCGAGATAGTGAAGGAAGTGGAGGGACGGATAAGTATCCTTTTCGGCAGGGAGAACTGGGGATTGAATAACGAGGAGATACAGAAATGCGACATCATCTGCACTATTCCCGGTTCCCCAGAGTACCCCATCCTGAACCTTTCCCATGCGGCCTGTGTCCTCTGTTATGCGCTCGCAAACCTCCCCCGGGGAATCTATCCCCTTGCCTCGCACCGGGAGATAGACCCGCTGTATGGGCACCTCAACACGTTTCTGACGAAAATCGATCATCCGGATTTCAAGCGGGAGAACACCATGATGCTCCTGCGCCGCATCCTGGGGCGGACCCAGCTCACCACCCGCGAGGTGAGCACCCTCCATGGCCTCTTACGACGGGCAGAATGGCATATCGATAACAAGAAGTAAGCAGGGGCCGGTAGGTACTGATACGCATGATTCTCGTCGATTGGCAGATACTGGACCGCATTGAACGGGGACACATCAAGGTCGATCCTTTCGATCCCGCTCTTGTGCAGCCAAACTCCCTCGATATCCGTCTGGGAGATCACTTTGTCTGGTATATTCCCGGTGACGAGGTAATCGATCCGTATAACCGGGAGAGCATCCGGTTAAAGGTGAGTGAGATGCGCTATCCCTCCATGGTTCTCCACCCCAACCAGTTTCTCCTTGCCGAGACCCTGGAGACAATCGAACTGCCCGATAATATTGTAGCCAGTATCGAGGGCAAGAGCAGCATCGCCCGGCTGGGGGTTGAGCTCCACCAGACCGGCGGGTGGATCGATGCCGGGTTCCGGGGATCCATCACCCTTGAGATGTGCAACGTGAACCAGCGGCCGGTGCGGATCTACGCTGGCATGCCCATCGGCCAGCTGGTCTTTTATACCACGGAGCGGGCAGAACGACCCTACCACCTGAAAGGTGACGCGAAATATCTTGACCAGCGGCAGGCGACCCTCTCCCGGTATGACGAAAATCCCCGCACGGTTTGATTTAATAAGGCCAGAACACCAACATTGGTGACGGCATCGTAACGGAGCTTCACCCATGCGACTTCTCCTGATCCATTCCGACCATATCGAGTACGAGGCACGGAAGCAGACCCCCTATGCAGAAACGGGAACAACCCTCAGGGACTCTCTTGACGAAGTACTGGTGGCGTTCTGTGCTGTTGAGGCAACAGATGAACAGGATACCCCCACGGTGATTCAGCGGGCTGTGACCGAGATCCGAGAGACTGCAGAGAAGCTGGGTGTCGACCGTATCATGCT
>JAJRCM010000114.1 GCA_028678965.1 Methanomicrobiales archaeon
CCACGGGGCTTGTGACGTGGATCGCCCGGATACCCCCGGCAGCTGAAGGTCTTTTTGCAGGTGGGGGGAAGATCGTTATCTCCGAGATCACGATCAGGACAGACTGAGGGCACCTCTCCCGTTTCCAGGTACCGTCAAGATAATGAACGCCAGTCCCTTACTCTGGTCGCTTACTCGTCAATCGTCCCATCGACCAGCTCTGCATCCATGCACTCGTCGCATTCGTGACCGGCAGCCTCCCATTCCTCATCAGTATATTCTTCCTCAGTTACCAGGTCACAGAAGTCACATACCCGTCGCTTTCTTTGCTCTCCGTTCATAGTACGCCTCCAGCCCCTGTCGCATTGTCCCAAATCTCTCTCCAGCTATTCCGTCTAAAAAGAACTTCGCTTTCTACTGATGTGAGTATCCCGTGGTCACTGGCGCTGTATTCATCACCCGAATGATTACATCGCCATGTTAAACTCATCCCGGTACTTGGCGATGCCATGGACACCTCTCATGCGATCGGGATCAAGAACAAGTACCATGAACGCTTCATCAGGGACACCTTCCCACTGGCATGTCAGCCCATGCCGTGACGCAGGTACGAACCCGAACCGGGGGTAGTAGGTGGGGTATCCCAAGACGATCACGAAGGGACACCGCTGTTCTTGGAGAAGGGCGAGACCGTGTCGAACCAGGTCTGAGCCGATTCCCTGGTGCTGGTGGTCGGGCAGGACTGCCATGGGTGCCAGTCCCATGCCGGTGACGGTCCCGTTTGTTGCCTCAACCGTCACCGGACTGAATGCGAGGTGCCCCACGATCGATCCGTTCTCCACCGCCACGAGGGACAGCATCCCCACGGATGGCTGACGGAGGGCATCGACAATATCTGCTTCCAGCGATCCGTTGAAAGCCAGCTCATTGAGCGTCCGGATTGCTGCAACATCCCCCAGTTGTTCCCTGCGGATTGAAATCATGGCTCACACTTCCCTCTGTTTACTAGCTTTCGGTTTGCCAGTATATTGGCAGAGAACCTTCATCGATTGCGGTACCAGCAGCAGCATCAACCTCTGGCCCTATAGAGCTCTGTTGAAAGGTATACCTGTTTGGTAATACAGTTTTTCAACCGAGTTAGTCATCGATTCCATTTTCAGGATCTTCTTTCCCGGGGCGAAATCCTTACCTCACGGCAGGATAGACCCCATACCGATGCAAGGAGCCCTTCCGTGACGTCCGATCAGAGATGCCAGCAATGCGGCCGGTGCTGCGAGCGATGGGGATGGGGGCAGAAAGGCATTGTGGAGGATCTCATCCCCTGGCTTGCCAGCAACCGCCAGGACATCCTGCGACATGTCTCCATTCGGTATTCCGATGGTTCATGGAGTAGCGGGAGTGCCTTGTCGGGGAAAGATCTGCCACGCGTTTCCCAGCTACGCTACTGGCAGGACACTGACGGAAATCCATTACATCACTGTCCGTTCTTGCGGCGATCTGAAGATGGGAAAGCACGGTGTGCAATCCATGATATCAAACCGGCCGTCTGCCGGGGATTTACCCCCTGGACCTGGCAGAACCATGAGTTTTATGGGAATTGCCCGGCCTGCCGGGAGAAGGCTCCCTGATCGATTCCCCTCGAATCGGTGCTCATAAACGAAGGTACTCCGTCGATGAAAAATAGGGGGCAGTGTTATTAGTCCCTCCATCAACCATTGACAGAGGAGGGGATTTCAGGTGTTGGTGGAACTGGACGATAGCATCGTGGCACGGCTGCAGAAGCTGGCGGAACGGGAAGGGATCAACTTTGACGAGTTGCTGGAGAACCTGATAGCATTATATGGGGGAACCTGCGACTGATCCACGGTCAGTGAACCCGTTTGATGTAGATAATCCAGGCCCTGCCCTCTTCCTCCACCTTCGCTATCTCCTGTCCCGCCTTTTCCACCCAGCGGTTGACATCTTCCTTCACCTCAGGATTTTCTGTCTTCACCTTCAGGAGATGCCCCGGTTTTATGCTCTTGAGTACTTCCCCGATCAACGAGCCGGGTCGAACGTAAGGGAGTTCAACGAAGTCGAGTTCTGCATCCGCTTTCAGATTCGTGCCCATCGGATGATCACCCCTATGTAACAACAGCCAATCAGGGAATAAATCCTTTCCTCTCCCTTTTCCCGCCCGGTGAGGAGCGAAAGGACAGTTGAATTTTACTTCGCTTACAGATACTATCCAGCGAGGAGCTCCCGTTCGGAGACCGAATCCACTCCATTGAAACGGCATTTGCCGTTCAGCGACAGTTACACTACAAGGGTAGTATTACCCTCATACTTCCCATTCGGGTTGAAAAATAGTTTATCCGTCTTCCAATCACTCAAAACTTGATCTTCCTGAACAGGAATGCGCCGAGAACGGTCATCACTAACGTAAAACCTCCTATAACGGTAAAGCTTATGAGCGGATTAATCTGTGAAAATCCGGTCAGACCGTACCGGATCCCCTCAACACCATAGGTGAGCGGATCAAGCAAGGTAATCGGTGCAATCCACGCTGGCAGCGAGCTGATGGGGAAGAGTGCTCCTGACAATCCGAAAATGGGGAAAATGACGAAGTTCATGATAAGCTGGAAACCGGTCATGTCCTCCATTCGAGATGCGATGGCGATACCGAACGCGGTAAACGAGATCCCGATCAGTATCATGAACCCGAGCGCGATAAGAAACCCGGTCAGGCTGGAGAGGTGAAGTCCGATGAACACTGAGAGGACAAGGATCATGAATCCCTGGAGAACGGCGATTGTTGCCCCGCCGAGGGTCTGACCTAACATAATCTCAAGCCTCGAGACTGGCGCAACAAGGGTCTCCTTTAAGAATCCGAACTGTTTGTCCCAGATGATCTGGATTCCCGAAAACACGGAAGTGAACAGCACGCTCATCGCAACCATCCCCGGGATCAGGAATACAATGTAGTTCCCACCAAGCCCGGGCAACTGAACGACGGAGTTCAACCCAAATCCGAGAAAGACCAGGAAGAAGAGGGGCATACTGATACTGCCGATGATACGGCTTTTGGACCGGATATACCGCTTCATATTCCGGAGCCAGATGGTGTAGATGATGTCCATGATTAGTGCCTCATCATTCGCTGGTACGTGCGCATGTTCATTTTGTGGTCCGCCTCCTGCTCACGGATGGTTTTTCCGGTAAAAGAGAGGAACACGTCCTCAAGGGTTGGCTTGTGTATGGAGATAGATTCAATAGGAATCTGTCTCTGGTTGAGGGCGGTAACAATGGTACTGATACGGTGTTCTGCGTTCTGCAGGCTGATGGTAACCTCGCCATTGTGTTGTTCCTTTCGGAGTACCCAAGGTTCGTTTAACGATGCAACAATTGCTTCAGGGTTTGGAGTTCGGATCGATACAACATCCCCTCCAATTCCGTCTTTTAAGTTTGTCGGGGTGTCAAGGGCAATGATCCTTCCATGATCGATAATGGCCACCCTGTTGCAAAGGCGGTCCGCCTCTTCCATGTTATGCGTGGTGAGGATGATCGTGATCCCCTTCTCCCGTGCCAAGGTAGCGATATACTGCCAGAGGTGATTGCGGGTCTGGGGGTCAAGGCCAAGCGTTGGTTCGTCGAGGAAGAGGACCGAGGGGTGATGGAGGAGCCCGCGTGCGATCTCCAGCCGTCTCCTCATTCCCCCCGAAAATGTTTTCACGATATCATTTTTCCGCTCTTCAAGCTCAACGAGCTGGAGGAGCTCGGAAGTCCTCTGCTTCCTGACCTCTGCAGCGAGCCGGTAGAGCCGCCCGTGAAAATCCATGTTCTCCCAGGCGGTCAGTTCTTCATCAAGACTCTGGTCCTGGAAGACAATGCCGATCGATTTCCTGACGCCGTCCTCATCATGTTCAATATCGATGCCGTTTATTGCAGCAGAACCCGAGGTGGGTTTCAGTATGGTGGAAAGCATGGAGAGCGTGGTGGTTTTACCGGCGCCATTGGGGCCCAGCAGGCCAAAAATCTCCCCGTGTTCGATATCGAATGAGATACCATCCACGGCTACCAGATCATTAAATCGTTTGGTCAAGTTTTCAACGTGTATAGCGACAGTCATGAGTTGTGATCCTTTCCATGAACGCGGGGTGTTGTTCCGGTATGATTGCTGCATGTTCTTTTAAGACACTTTTCATAGGAACACTCGATAGTGTGGATACCGGAGAGGACATGTCGGGAAATGAGATTGAAAGCCTTATAAAAAATACAAAAAAAATCCCGGAATGTTAGACCCGTGTCGGAGAAATGAGATAGAAAGCGAGATTCTGTGTATAAAAAAGTGGAGATTTAGAATTTTGCCGGAAATTGCTTGATGATACCATCGGTGAGAGCACCGCTCAGTTTGAGTGTCGAATATATCGTGAGCCTGATCGCGGCTGTTGCGGGGGTATAACGCCGAACTTGGTCCCCCTTCTGGAGATTGTTGGCGCTGAGAACGGTTACATACAGTACATTCCCAAGGGTGAAGTCCTCTAATTCCGCCGGAGCGCGAGGTTTGTCCCTCCCTCCTAAAATCCATGTCCCCGTACAGATGTGAGGATTGAGTAAAACTTTAATAACTAAATGTATAATTATCTATACATCACGCATATGAAACGAAACACCTTCTTTATCTTCGCCGGCATCGTGGCACTCCTGGAAGTGGGGATCTTATGGATCTCCATCGAGATGAACAATCCCCTCCCCATCCAGGTCGGGTTTGTCATCGGTATCGTCCTCGTGTACGCAGCACGGAGGATGGTAGCGGATGTCATCCAGGATGAGCGGACTGTCCTCATCTCCCAGAAATCTGCCTTGCGAACCCTGGAGGTCTTCTGGGTGATATTCTTCCTGTTGAGCATCGGGGGAGTGATCTATGGGTTCAATCGCCCCTTCCCCGTACGCCCCCATCTCCCAGCTCCCCCGGCGGAGCCGCCCATCGGCCTCTTTGGGATCTTCGGCTTTATCCAGCTCGCCCTCCTCTGCTTGATGATCTTTCTCTACGTCGGATTCCGGATCTACTACGCCCGCCAGTACGGAGAGTTCGAGAAGGATGAAGAATAAGATCAAGGTGTACCGGGCGATGCATGACCTGACCCAGGACCAGCTGGCCACCAAACTGAACGTCACCCGGCAGACCATTCTCGCTATCGAGAAGGGGAAGTACGATCCCTCGCTCGACCTGGCCTTCAAGATCGCCCGATATTTTAGGGTCAGCATCGAAGAGATCTTCACCTACGAGGTACGGAAGGAATAATCCGTTCTCCTCCTTCCTACGACATTTTCCGGGATTCCTGTCATGTTCCTATGGAGGGTCTCCTGGTGCCGTCAAGCTGGTTTTGCGTTTTGTCTCCCGATAGCCCTCTCGAAATCTATATCAAGAGAACTATTTATTTTGTAAATTAAAATCTTCTAATAGTAAATTATATATAACATAATGGAAAACATATTTTACCTATTCATACTAGGAAATCGCACATGAAAGCAACCCGTTATTTATCAGGAATCTTGTGTGCCTTCTGCCTGCTAGCTCTCTTGGCATCTCCGGTGCTTGCAGAGAACATCACCCAGGGAAGCAGCCTGGCAGGACAGCTGACCGTCAGCCATGTCGAGGTAGATCCCTCGGTGCTCATGCGGGAGGATACCGGCCTGGTCACCATCACCGTGACCAATACCGGGAGCGAGAGCGTGACGATCAAGAGAGCCGAGCTCTCTTCCAAGGATCTCACCATCCTGAATTACAAGACCTACGCGACCGTTGGGACCATCGGGAAGGGAAATTCCATGGACTTCACCTTCGCCATCCAGGCCGATCCGCCGGACGGGGTCTATTACCCGAAATTTAACCTAGACCTGGGAACGGAAAGCTTCCGTTCCTATGTCCCTATCAAGATCGAGAGTACCCCCATCGATGTCTCGGTGACCGCCCGCCCGGATATCTTCAGCAGCGGGGCTAAGGAGGAGATAACCCTGGTGGTCGGCAACCCCCGGGAGAATACGCTCAGTGGCATCACGATAACTCCCCAGGGAGAGGGGATTGTATCCACCCAGACGCGGGCGTTCATCGGGGATCTGGCACCGGGGAAGTCGGAGGAAGTGACATTCACCATCACCCCCACCCAGGAGGGGGATCTCACCTTCCTGGTGGAGTACCGGAATGGGATCAACCCCCACAACGAATCCGTCACCATCCCGATCACCTTCGGAACCGATAAGATGGCGGCAAGGCCGATGATCAATAATATCGAGATCTCAAGCTCCGGCACCACGTACACACTATCAGCCGATGTGACCAACGCCGGGCTCTCCGACGCCCGGTCCATCGTGGTCACGGTGGGGAGCCCGGCGCAGCCCACCGATCCTAACCCGGTGTACATCGTCGGCACCCTGGAGCCGGATGACTTCTCCAGTTTCGACCTCACCTTCCTTGCTCCTGGGGTAACCTCGGTCCCCCTGATTCTCCAATACAAGGATGCGAATGGAAATGACTTTGAGGAGACCTTCACCGTGAACCTGCGGGGGGATGGGGCGATCTCCAACAGTTTGGCGGGGGGATCCTCAAACAGCACCGCATTCGGCCAGGGCGGTTCATCAGGAGCGGGAGGAGCAGGTCGGGGACAGGGAATGTTTGGAGGCTTCGGTAGCGGGATCAACAAGATCCCCTTCGTGGAGATTGCTCTGATCATCGTGGCCAGTGTTGTGCTGGCCGTAGCCTGGCGGAAAGGGTACCTGGGAAAGATTAAAGCCCGGCTGCGCAGGTAACGAGGGGATGTCCGTGGAAGCTGAGCCGGTGATCGTGCTCGATCACGTGACCAAGGTGTATCCACTCCCAGGAGGCGACGTCGTGGCCCTCGACGATGTGACCCTCCGCATCGATCAAGGAGAATTCGTGGCCATTATGGGGCCGTCAGGATCCGGGA
>JAJRCM010000115.1 GCA_028678965.1 Methanomicrobiales archaeon
ATATGTCCCGTATCGAGTTCATGAGTGAATGCCTGAAGCACTTCGCGATTGAACGAGGGGTAGTCCGCAATGCTTCGTTCCGTTATTTCATGCAGCATTGGCTGAACGGAGAGGTGTGAGCGTTACCGCCCTTTGTGGAGGAAACGAAGGGACCCTAGGTATCCCCTGAAGTACCGGAAGTGCCGGGTGGGAAAGATCCCTTCTTTCACAAACCGGACGTTCTGAATGGAGAAGAACGCTCGTGGCTGGAACCGGTTCACGATATCCAAAAAACGGGGGATATCCTCCCGCTTCACGATAGAGAGGATCACCCTCACCGGACCGAGTCCACCGCGGGCATCGATGGAGGTGATACCATACTGGGCGGATTTCAGCGATTCGATCATGGCATCCGGCTCCCGACTGGTCACAATCTGGATAATGTTGATCCCGATGGAGAGTTTCTCCTCTGCATACATACCGGTGAAGATGCCCAGGGCGAAACCGGTTGCATTGGCCAGGTAGTAAAGAGGATTGTCGAGGTTTTTCATAATCTGACCGATGGCAAAGAGCCATATGAGGACCTCGATGAAACCAATAACGGCGGACAGGGCTTTGTAACCGCGGGACACGAAAATTACTCTCACGGTTCCCAGGCTCACATCACACACTGTTGCGAGAAAGATGAGTGCTGGCATGATGAGCCAGCTCAGGCTTTCGGCTCCCGCACCTGCGAAAGTGCTCACATCCATCTTTTCACCCCGTGGATTAGTCGACTGAAAAGGTTAGATCCTCGTACTATAGACAGTTAACCGATAAAAGGATGGATGTGCCCTTTCCATTATTGAGGGAAACCCCGTGACGCCATTGACCGTAGACGGTCACCATACCGGCAGATGAGGGATCCGGCAATAGAGGTGATGATCACCATCAGTGCCACCATGGTGGACACAGAAGCTGACCCATAGATTGCCGCGAGTGCAACCGCAAACTCCCCGCGGGCGATAGTATAGATACCAATCTCCACTCCTGACTGATTCGAATGATGGAGCAATCTCCCGATAAGCACCCCCGCCCCCACTTTACTGATGATAGCGAAAAGACTGATTGCTACCACAGCAAAGAGGGAGACCTCCGCGGAAAGTGGGATCGTCGCCCCGAAAAAGAAAAAGAGAATCACCAGGAAGACATCCCTGAACGGAGCGGTGATTCGCTGGAGAGTTGCCAGGTCGGTGCGCGCGAGGGTGGCCCCGAGGATAATGAGAGGAACCGCTTCGGGAACCTTGAGGGCCATGGCAAACGCACTGGCGCAGATTACCGCACTGAAGGTAAGGAGGGTAGGAATATAGTCATCCCTCTTTAGGACGTTGATCAGGGGATCCCTGATCAGCCGGACAAGCAGCACGATCATCACCACCACACTGACGATCTTCAGGGTGAGGAGCGCGGGATTCTCCATCTCCGCTGAGACAAGGAATATCAGGAAGACCATGATCAGGTCCTCAATGAGCATGAGCCAGATGATGGTCTCTGATTCCGATGAGAGAAGGCGCCGGTTCTCGATGAGGGAGGCGAGAGATATGGCAGAACTGGTATCAAAGAATGCAGAACCGATCACGAATGCATCAAAAGGACTGAAACCGAGTGCCAGTGCAGCAAAAAATCCCAGGAGAAGATTGACGTTCAGATCGATGAGCCCGCTGAGAATGAGACGCGATCCCTGGGCGAGGAACCGCCCCGGCTTCATTTCCAGGCCAGAAGAGAAGAGCAGGAAGATCAATCCGAGGTGACCAAAATACGAAGAGATGGTATCTCCCTGCACAAGGCGGAGACCGCTCACCCCTGCAATAAGCCCTGCCACGATATACAGTGGGATGGGGGGGATGGAAAGCTTCCTCGCAGCAAGTACCAGGATAAGGCAAAGGAAAAGGGCGAATGCGAGTGAGTCCATTCAGATTCCCAGGATCTCTCTCTCAAACGCACTGAGCTGGTCACGTTCGCCGATGAGTACAAGGATATCTCCCTCCTCAAATGCGAATGACGGAGGAGGGCTGATAAAGTTTCTTCCTTTTCTCGCCACCGCAATGATGGTTGCACCACTCCTTGTTCTGACTTGGAGATCGCCGATACACTTTCCAGCGAGATTCTTTCTGGCAAGGTAGGTGTGCACCCTGATCCTTAGATCGCTCAGGGCAGAGAAAGCGATCTCCACCGCTTCCTTTTCCGCCTCTATCACCGCTCCGGTCAGAACGCTCCCCATCCGCCGCGCTTCGGCAGGTGTAAGATTGGCAACCGCAGGTGTGTCCCGCCCCTTTTCCAAGAGATACAGCTGGTTTTTTCCGGTATTCAGAAAAATTACCGCGACTTTATCCCCATGATCCGTGTCCAGTTCAAATTTGGTGCCCAGGCCTGGCAACTCCACCGACCGCTCTCCCATGTACTCACCTTCGCCAGTAAAGGAAAAATACTTTCAGTCGATATTGAAGGGAGTATCGTGGCCCGGGGGATGATAGACCACGGGAAAGCGCGCCCATTCCACATGCATCCACCTGGATTTCCCCGATAACAAAGAGTGACGCATCCTATAAGTAGGGGGGCACTCTGACCAAGCTATAGCAGCATGATTGATATCTTCTCCATCCTCCTCATCGTTGCAGGGCTCTGTCTCTTTGAGACTATCAGCAGCATTGACAATGCCATCATCAATGCCGAGGTCCTCTCCACGATGCAGGAGAGATATCGCCGGTGGTTCCTGATATGGGGGCTCCTCTTTGCGGTTTTTATCATCCGTGGCGTCCTTCCCTGGCTTATTGTCTGGATCACCACCCCCCAGCTGGGGCCAGTGGGGGCACTTACCGCGACCTTCAGCAGTGACCCCGCGGTTATTGAGGCCATCGAATCTTCCGCACCGATGCTCCTGATCGGTGGCGGTATCTTTCTCGTCTTCCTTTTTTTTCACTGGTTGTTCCTTGAGCCAAAGCACTATGGCCTGCGAGGGGAACGGTATATCCACTCCAAAGGGGTCTGGTTCTACGCGATTGTATCTATCCTCCTTGCCATTATCGTCTGGTTCGCTCTCGCCCGTCATCCCCTGCTCGCGTTCGGTGCGGTGGTAGGATCCACCGCGTTCTTCATCGTTCATGGATTCAGGCAGAATGCCGAGCAACAGGAACGGAGACTCATGGATAAGAACCTCTCCGACGTCAGCAAGGTCCTGTATCTCGAGGTGATCGATGCCACCTTCTCCATTGATGGGGTGCTCGGGGCATTCGCCTTCACCCTCGCTATCCCTTTGATCATTCTCGGGAACGGGCTCGGGGCATTCGTGGTCAGGGAGCTCACGATAGGAAACATCGAACGGATCAAGCGGTATATCTATCTTAAGAACGGGGCGATGTACTCCATCTTATTCCTGGGGAGCATCATGATCGCGGATAGTTTTGGATTCCATATTCCTCCCTGGCTATCCCCAATAATCACCTTCGGTGTGGTCGGCTATTTCCTCTACAAATCCATCCGGATGGCTAAGTACCTGGACCTGCGAGTGGAATGAGCTTTGTTAATAAGCCACAATAATGACCGCACCATCATGATGGGAGTAATGGGAGGACAACAATTTCCGAAGTACGACCGTTATTTATGAGAACGAGAGTCTTTCAGCAGGTGGTGGAAGGAAAATAAGTCTCTTTGAGCGAAGCGATAAGGGGACGAAGGTTTCAGAACGAAACCGAGGTCTCTCAGCGCGAAGTGATGGGAGAGGATCCCCTTTTATCTATCCATCCTGTTTTGAGTGAGTGTTGATACGAACCGGATAAACCTCCCTCGGCTCGTGTAATCCTGGAAGATCGGTGTTCTTGATGAATCGGTTTTCAAAAGAGTGAATCGTCGAGGGCAACCTGACCTTCGAGCATTACCAGTGCCTCACGGTCAAGTATGAGTTTGAAATTCGGAACGACGAGATAGACCGGCAGGTACCCGAAGAGATGATGGAACTTCTGGGTATACATCCGTGACTGGACATACAGCTTCTGGAGATCCCCGGACTCTCTGAGGCATTGCTCTGGGCTTCTGCTTGCTATCCCTTCCCCGGTGAGACCGCATTCTGAGAGATGGGGGAGGATCTGATCACTGAGAATCGCTACCTTCTTCTCACTCAATCCGAGCACCAGATCCTTACTGTAGACTCCCTGAAGGTATCGTACCATCACCAGTTGGGAGAGGAAGATGAGGAAGATAGGAAAGGCGCTCACCCCGTTCACCACATTCGGTGCCACCACCACTTCCCCGAGCACAAACCCTGGGAGGAGCATCGCGGTGACCACAAGGAGGGCCAGTGCGGTGGAGACCGCTCCCAGGATCAGAGCGATCTTCCATGCTTCCTTCATACGAATTTTTATCTTCGCATGGAGTTCAAAGACCGCGTCTACAAAATGGAGTGAGTAGGGTTTGAATTCCCAAATAGCCACGTAGAAGGTGATGATGGCAACTGACTGGAGGATGACCTGAAGAGAGGTATCTCGCGGGAGGGAGAGGATGAAAAAGCCACTTACCACGGCAAAGATGATATCCACGAAAAATACCATGCAGAAGGCAACAGCGAGAGCCTGGCAGTTGATGAAGAACACATTCCACAGGATATGTCCCAGCGTCTTGGTATTCTTAGAGATGCCATAATCCTCGATAATGTGGAGGTACCCTTCCAGGTCTTTCTTCACCGGAAAGATCACTTCCTTCCGCTCAGTGGGGATGAGCATGATCAGGGGGCTGAACACATAGAGAAAGAAGCTGGCGGCAATCCAGTATACCATGTAATTTGGCAGGACTGAGGCAGCGATAATATTACCGAGCAATGCACCGATGATAAACAACGTATTGTGGTGCATTTTTGTGTCACTCTTCAAGAGACGAAGCTGCTCGCTCTGTTCGTTCTGAATCTCATTCCTGATCCAGGATACCATCGGGCTTTCCTGGGTCAGGGTCGGAGAGGGAGGGATGTTCTCTATAGGTACCGGCATTCTGTCACTGATTGATGGTGACTGGGGGTAAAAAAGTGTGTTGCTCTTTCTATTGTGCCCAGGCATCGCGTAATCAGATGATGAGCCGTTTCTTCATCAGGTGAATAGCAACGGGGCAGAGCAAAGTGCTGGCGATAGCAAGCCAGGTGATGCTGAGCAGGAGATCAAGTGAAAGTATCCCCAGACAAAAACCCCGCATGACTGCAACAACATGAGTGAGGGGCAGGAGACCATAGGCCACAATCTGTACCGGTACGGGCAGGAGGTTGAGGGGGAAGAAGGTACCGCTGAAGAGGAACATGGGGGTGATGAGCAGGAAGCTTGGGTAGTTCAGTGTATCAATCCCAGGACTTACTGCCGTGAAGCACATCCCCAGCGAGGCAAACAGGAAACCAGCGAGCAGGGAGAAGGGAAAGATAAGGAACGAAGAAGGCAGGTCAATTACCCCAAAAGCGAGGAGCACGGGGAACATGAGCAGGGCATAGATGAAACTTCGGGTGGCACCCCAACACAGCTCTCCCAGGATGACGTCCTCGATGGAGAGAGGGGTGGTGATCATCGCATCGAACGTTTTCTGGTAGTACATCCTGACATAGGAAGAGTACGTGCACTCAAAGAATGCTGCGTTCATGACCGCAATAGAGATCAAGGCGGGGGCGATGAATCGGGGGTACGAAACCCCCTCCACCTGGGTGATGAAGCTCCCCACCCCCAGGCCAAGGGCGAGAAGGTAGAGCAGTGGTTCCAGGAAAGGAGGGATGAAATTGACTTTCCAAGTCCTCATGAAGGTGACTAGATTCCTCCGCCACACCTTCCCGAACCGGTAGCTGAAGGGTATACGAACAATAGGTGTCATAGCCGTCACTCCCGCAGGGTCCTCCCGGTCAGTTTGAGGAATACATCCTCCAGCGATGCGGGCCGGACAGCGACCTGTTCTAAGTGGCACTCTTCCAGCAGAAGAGTAGTGATAAGCTTTGGTTCAGGTGTGACGATTTGCACCTTCTCTCCTGCTGTATCGAAGGGAATACGATGCTGTTCCAGGCAGTTCCGAACCTCGACGGTCGCATCAGCCTCAACAATATAGTCCCCGACCAAGCGTTTGACCAGTGCCTGTGGGGTGCCTTCCTCCAGTATCCTTCCCTGATCCATAATCACGATCCGGTCGCAGAGACGGGCTGCTTCCTCCATGTAATGAGTGGTGAGGATGACGGTGTTACCCTGGGTCACCAGACCACGTAATTTTTCCCAGATCAGGTGCCGAGCTTGCGGATCAAGGCCGGTGGTGGGTTCATCTAAAATCAGCAGACGAGGACGGTTGATCAGGGCACGGGCGAGAATCAACCGGCGCCTCAATCCACCAGAAAGTTTCTCGATGGAGACGTTCTTCTTTTCTTCCAGCTGGAGGAAGGAGAGGAGCTCATCCGCCCGTCGTGAAGCTTCGTCCACAGGGATATCGAAATAACGGGCAAACTGGATGAGATTATCCCTCACCGTAAAATCCGGATCAAGATTATTCTCCTGAGGTACAACCCCAATATGCTGCTTGATTTCCCGGGGATGGGCCTCACTATCCATCCCAAAGACAGTGAGACTACCCATGGTCTTCGGAGAGACACATTCGATCATCCGCATGGTAGACGTTTTTCCTGCCCCATTGGGCCCCAGGAAACCAAATACTTCCCCTTCCTCCACCTGAAAATGAATGTGATCGACAGCCACAACGTCTCCGAACCGTTTTTCCAGCTCTTCTGCTACCACCACCGGCACTCCTGTCACTCACTTTCCCCCTTCGTGATCAGTGGAGTCCCTTGATTCCCCAACCGCACTGAAAGGTACTGAAGAATTTTCTGGATACCGAATCGTCTACCGACTAACGGGAGGGGCATAATCTATAATATTGCCAATCAGATTAAGTAACTAGTGATTTTATGAGGGGGGGGCGTGGTGAGTGGACCAGTTTGATGAGATGCTCCGCGAGAGGCAGTCAATGCCCGCAGAAGGGCTCAAAAAGATGATCGAAGTACACCGCACCAGATGCATCTGTGGTACATGCCCGACCTACAATGGATGCATGCGAGAGCATCAGGAGCTCCTGTTCTGTGAAATGGGAAAAAGTCCCGCCTGTCCTGCCGAAAAAAGGGGCTGCATCTGTCCCACCTGCCCGGTGACAGGCCTTTTAGGGCTTAAAAAAGCATATTACTGCGTCAGGGGTTCGGAAAGAGAGCAGCGAAACCTCTAATCACTGTTTTTACCGTTATTCGTTCCCCTCTTCTGCCATTTTTCTCTTCACAGCCTCCATGGCCAGCTGAGCCATATCCTGAACACCGTCTGAGGGATCATTCATCAGTCGCCGGAGTGGCTGGATCGCTCGCCCATCACCAAGATTCCCAAGAGCCCACGCTACCTTCTGACGTACCCGCCAGTCCTCGTCTCCCAGGGCGTTAATGAGAATGCTGACTGCTCTCCGGTCCCCCAGTTTCCCAATACTTTCAGCAGCCTTCCACCGCCGGTCAGGCTGGGGGTCAGAGAGCATGGCAGAATAATAGTTCAGGCGTTTCTCAATCCCTTCCCCTGACACCTTCAGAATCCCCCGATAACTCCACGGTAATACGCGAGCTGTTCCGCATACGGCCTGAACAATTCATGGAGCTGATCCCGCTCATCCACCGCGTACCGTTCAGGGTCTTTCCCCACTGCTGCAAGCTGTCTCACTTCTTCTGGGGTAGAACATCCCACTAGTGCCACATCAATCCCCCAGGATAGGGCGTATCTCTGGAGGTGCTCAGGGGTGATCCCGGCATCGGGAAAGATATACTGCCCTGCACCCAGGATCTTCATACCGATCACGCCCATCCCCCTCTTCCGTGCAGCGGGGAGGGTTGAGTCCAGGAATCCCCCGATCACCCCCTCCACCGGGTTTACCGGTATCAAGACTGTATCCACGGGCCAAGATTCAACGGCATGGGTAAGGATTGCAGGGTCATGGTGACCAGTGACACCAATAGCCCTGACAAGTCCCTGATCCTTTGCTTCCAAAAATGCCTCGAGTGCCCCACCAGGTCCTTCAATTGCCCTGATATCATCCCAGGTTCGTACATCGTGTATCTGCCAGAGATCCAGGTATGGAATCCGCAATCCCGCAAGAGTACGAGAGAGATCGGCCAGTGCACCCTTTCTATCCCGCCGGGCTGATTTACTGGTCTGAAATACTCGCTCCCGCTCCGGACTATGATCCTTCCAGAAGAGGCCATAGTATCCTTCACTTCCATCGTAGGCGCGGGCAGAATCCCAGTAGGTGATGCCCTGAGCCCTCGCCTCTTGGATTACGGCAAGCGCTTCATTATCCCGCCCGTGGGTTCGGAGAACCCCCTCCCCTCCAAGACCGACAGCCGTCACGTCCCGCCCTGCCACGATTCGTGTTCGGACTCCCGTCAATGTCACGGAAGTGAATGGGGAAGGGGGGGATAAATAGTCACTCTTTCAGGCTGAAGATCGGTCAAGGTTCTTTCAGGACTAAAGAATATCCCTCCTTCTCAAGCTGATCTTTGATCTCCTTGATATGGTCAACTCCCCTGGTCTCGATCTCCAGATTAACCCGGATAGTAAAGACGGGGAGGTCGCGCCCACCCCGAACATGGTGGATGTGGAGGATGTTACCTCCTCTTCGGGCGATCACCGCAAGGAGCGAGGCGAGCGAGCCCGGCACATCCTTCAGACTGACAGAAATGCACATGATACGGCCCCGTTGTATCTGCCCCCTGCGGATGATTCGTTCTAGCATTGTGGAGTCCACATTCCCCCCACTGATCACCAGCACCACGGTGCTCTGGGGCTTCACCGGAACAGAACCGCTCATCAGTGCTGCGAGAGGGGCAGCACCTGCTCCCTCGGCAATCACCTTTTTCCGTTCGAGGAGAAGGAGCATGGCATCGGCAATCTGTTCTTCAGTGACGAGTACCATTCCATCCACGTATTCCCTGATGAGGGGAAGCGTACGTTCACCCGTCTGGGTCACCATGATCCCATCAGCAAGACTGGGGGGCTGAAGGCATTCTCCCCCATCCTCGTTGTGATACGCCCGATAGGTGACCGGGCAGGCCGCGGTCTGTACACCCACCACTCTGACAGTGGGGTGCTCCTCTTTGACTCCCACTGCGATCCCGCTGATCAATCCACCGCCACCCACTGGTACGATGATCAGATCTGGCGTGGGGATCTCCTCAAGTATTTCCAGGGCGATGGTTCCCTGCCCGGCAATCACTTGATCATCATCATAGGGGTGGACGAACATCGCTCCCTTCTGAGTTAAACGCATGGCATGTTCCAGGCTCTCGCGCAGATTCTTCCCGTAGAGCACCACCTCTGCCCCATACCCCTTCGTCGCTTCCTGTTTGCTCAAGGAGGACCCCTCAGGCATGACGATAGTAGCCTTCACCCCGGCAGTTTGGGCTGCGACAGCAACCCCCTGAGCATGGTTACCGGCAGAAGCGGTGACGACACCGGCATGTCCTATCTCTCCCCGCTTTGACAGTACCTTGTTCATGGCACCCCTGATCTTGAACGAGCCCGCCCTTTGCATCGTCTCCAGCTTGAGGTAAACATGGGCGTTGCACATGCTACTGATGGTGGGAGAATAAACCAATGGCGTGTGGATGATATGCCCACGGATCCGTTCAGCGGCACTGCGGATATCGTTAAGGGAGACCATGTACGAGTGAAGGATATGGATGGTATTATTCCTGTGGGAGGTCAGGGCTGGATAGTGAACTGTATGACGTCTTCAATGGTGTCAATATACCCCATTTGGATAGGTAAAAAAGAGTGGATATATTCTCCGTGGTGTCTTCCAGTCCTGTAGCTTCAGTTACTCTATCTTGATACCGCGGCGCCTGAGCTCTTCCGTTTTTCTCAAGGAGCACGTTTCGCACCTGAACTCCGGCCTGCTATCATTAGTGCGATCGTAATTATCGGTCCTGACCAGGCGATACCCACGACTCACGGTGCCGCAATCCACACAGACAATATGCTCCCGCACCTCCCACTGGGCAGCGAGTGTCTGTGAGGTGAAGATGAATCGATCGACCCAGAAAAAGATGAGTCCCCCGATCAGGTTCGCCACCACCGCGGCAATCACCTGTCCCATACCAGCAAGCAGGATCCCCACCCCTGCAAGAAGCGGGGTGCTTGCCTGCCACCGGAGCAGGTACACGCCATACCGCCTGAGGTTGACCTGCATATGGTGAGCATTGTACGCTTATGGAATATGATCCTTTGGCATCTGGCATGGCAGCAGGAACTCCCAAGGGGTGACATAGGTTTATTATCACCACCGGAATATCACCCACTACCCGTACGGGTGGAGGCATAGATGGAGACACTGGTAGGAAGAATTACTCATTACTTTCCAAAAGTAGGGGTGGCGGTAGTGCACCTGATGGCTGATCTGAACAACGGCGACCAGATCCGTATCACTGGTGCATATTCCAACTTCAGTCAACCGGTCACCTCCATGCAGGTGAACCATCAGCCAATCGTGAGTGCCCTTAAAGGGCAGGAAATAGGAGTGAAGGTATCGCAGCAGGTCAGAGAGGGAGATATGGTCTACCGTATCTCAGGTTGAATCTTTTTTTTCCAGAAAAAAAATCTCCCGCTCTCGTGCAACCCCTTATTTGCGTTGGGGGCGATTCTCAACTCAGGTGAGCAAGCTGATAATTACCCGATATTGCAGCGGGAGGCTTGGTAGTGCCTGATCCGTTAAACCGTCAGAAGACCTCAGATCGTGAGGGAGAGGTGAAACAGTGTTCCCCCACTTTTTTTATGGAATGATTAAGAT
>JAJRCM010000116.1 GCA_028678965.1 Methanomicrobiales archaeon
CGGCACCTACCACATCGCAGCCCGTGTGAACCGTTCCGGTGGGCCGTCTTATTATTTCGGCTTCAGCGGCATCCAAAGCGGGTCGCTTACCACCAATCTCGGGAACCTCACCGTCACCGATACCACCCCACCACGGTGTAGTACCAACCTCACCACGGCGAATATCTCCTCATCTTCCCTCACCTGGGTATGGGACAGTCCGTTCACTGATGACCTCGATCACCTTTCGGTCTCTCTCAATGGCTCCTTCCTCACAAACCTCTCTGCCCCGGCCACCACCTTCACTGTCGACGATCTCGCTCCCGCGAGCTGTTATGAACTCACTATCGAGTGTGCCGATGCTGCAGGGAACGTGAACCTCACTCGGGTGAACACCACTGCCTGTACCATGCCGGCCCCTGACACCCTCCCACCAGGCTCGGTAACGAATCTCCGCTGCACCGACATCCGTCCCGATTCCCTTACCTGGGAGTGGGATGATCCAGCTGACACCGACTTTTCCCATGTGCTGGTGTATCTCGATGGTGTCTTCACTGCTAACGTCTCAACCGGAACCGAGATGTTCGTCGCAGCCGACCTGCTCCCTGGCACCCGTCACACCCTGGGGACGCTCACGATCGATGTTCGTGGCAACCTGAATACCACCTGGGTGAACGCGACCGCCGTGACCGACCAGAGGGGCGAGCGTCACTCCTCGTCCCACAGCGGTTCCAGTTCCGTTCGTCCCGCATCTGCCACCCCGTCTCCAACCGCCCCTCCCGTGGCCATCGATGAACGTCCTTTGCAGCCGCCGCTCACCCTGCCGGACACCCCTCCCTTCTCACCCGTTGGTGACCACCCATCGCCCTTGCCACCCGCATCATCGCTCTCACTCATCACGGCTCTCCTCTCTCTTGCAGCAGCCATTCTCGTGATGACGATTCTTAGGAGAGAACAGTGAATCCACGATCCTCTTCCTGCCTGTCAGCAATTTTTTAATTTTTCAAAAAAAGCATGAGAGTTCACCGGATCACCCTCCCCGGCGTCTCCATCTTATCCCTGTTTTTTCTCATCCACGAAGTCGAGCACCCGGTCCCAGACCACGATCAGTCCAGGCACCACCACGTAAGCGAGCAGGCCTCCGCCCACGAAGATGAGCACGATCAGCACCTCAGTCTCCACTATTACACCTCGGAAAAGAACGAGGGGGGAATCCCCTCATGAACAGTCGTTCTGCCCTGCGATCCCACCGAAACCACGAATGTGCGGTCACCGGTCGCGCTCGTATCACGCGAGCTCGGGCACCGTGTCCGCCCACGTCTCCACCCTGGTACGGATGGCATCATCCTCGTAGGATGAGATACGGACCCGGTTCCGGGTGAAGGTCACCATGTACAGCTCCCCGTTCGTATCATGGCACCGCAGCTGGCAGGAGAAGGTCTCACGTGCACTGTCACGCACAGGACTCCCGCCCATGGCACCAGTAAGATCTGCATCTCCCAGGATGTCGGTCGCGATGGTCCCGAACGCGGCAACCGTCGGCCCCCTGGCCGAGATACTGCCCACCCGAACGCCCTCGGTATTTTCGTAGTTGATCCTTACCGTATAGCTCTCCCGGTTCCTCGCCACACCCGGCACCGTGACCTCGTCCTCCACGAAGTCTGTACAGAGCCATGGATTGTCATCCAGCACGCTCTGAACGATCGCATCGAACGCCGCCACATTTGCCAGGGGGGTAGCAAGCTCCCGGACCGATGTTTTGGTGTTCCCAGTCTGAACAAAATCAGCCATTTGTCGTCACACTCCAACTCTGTCGTCTTCAACGAGACCATTCACGTCATGGAATGCCCGGCTCAACATGATAACGCTGACAGGAAGATTCTCTCAAGGAAAGGTGAGTAAGTACCTTTCTGCCCGCATCACCGTCATACCCAGGTGTTCCCCACGTCGTCTGCCATCCTCCCGGGCACCCTCCCAGGGACGGCAGACCGGGCAGGGCTGGTCCGATCCTGCCCGGCACTCCCATGGTTGGTGACTGGGCTAGTTAAGGGTGGGGCGGGTGGGGGGTGAAAGTATCATGGTGGGTGTATCTCGCCCTACGAGAAAACCGCATTCACCTACCATGCTCGTCACTTCCATCTGCGAGTACGCTCACTTTCGCATCCATTCAGGATACAATTCTCCTCGTTCTCCTCCTTAATATGGACAAATCATCACAAAGTTTGTTATGGTCTGAAAGGAACTCTCTTCCTGAGAGATCGTGACGACTCAGCGGCTAAAAAAGCAGGGTACGGGAGAGAGCCTCCGCCATGCCCTTACGATACTCCGGCAGCTGCCCGACTTTCACCAGATCCGGTTCATCATCCATTACGGTTCTTCTGCTGAAGGGCGAATGATGAAAGGATCGGACATCGATCTCTGTCTGTATTTCGATGGTACTCTCAGTGATGCATCCCGGTTCCGGTATACCGCCCTCACTGAACTTGATGATGAGCGGTTTGATATCCAGATCTTTGCACAGCTTCCGCTCTACGTCCGCGTGGAGGTGCTTCGGGGAACCGTCATCTACACGGACGATATCCGTTTTGTCTACGATACCGCGCTTGAGACTATACGGCATTATGAGGCATTCAAACACCGCCTCTATGATTATACCGGCCAGGCGGCACTTTCATGACCAGCGGAGGGATTCGTCGGGACCTCATCTTCCTTAAGCTCCAAGAGATCAATGATGCCGTTACACTGATAGAGAAGCACCTACCACCAACTGTCGGTGAGTTCATCCACCTGGGCTTGATAAAAGATGGTATCTACAAGCGAACTGAGTTCGCCATCGAAGATGTCTTTGACATCTGTGCCGTTCTCAATACCGACCTACGTCTGGGAATTCCAAGCGAGGAGGAGGATCTCATCAAGCATCTTATCGATGCACAGATCCTCTCTCCCAGTATACGACCGAAACTGAAGGGGATGCGGGGATTCCGGAATATTATGGTGCATCGCTACGGCACTATCGATGACCGGCTGGCTTTCGAGGTATTGAGAAGGAACCTCCAGGATTTTTCTGCGTTTTGTGATGAGATCCGGTCCTACCTTGCTCCCACCACGTCGTATGCTCACCGATGAAGACCCACTTTCGGAAGAGATACTCCGGGCACTTGAGGAAGGGCTCGATGATATCAGGAAAGGAAGAACGCGATCACTCACCGATGTGGCGGACGACCTCGTGATATAAATTGTCTTTACCGTTCGCTTAAATCATGAGTTGAATGTATCCTGTCGGAACTTTTCCTTGATCCTCTATCGCTCATCGCTCCGTTCTGGTATGGTCGATTTCTGCAGTACTCGATGATCTCCTCGATCTCATCGAACAGGACAAGGAGGATTTGGAAAAGGCGGATTGTGACGTAGCTGGGAGTGCCTACCGGTCATTCCTTCCTCAGGTCCCCCGCTGAGCACCCTATGATGATGGAGCTATATTCCCTTTAAAAGGGATCAAATCTTTAGTTTGTTGAGAGTTAAGTAGTATACTTGTGTCTCAACAAAAATTCATCGACCGCCAGGACGAGCTTTCCTTCCTGCACGAACGGCTCCGATCCCCAACACCGGAGTGCCTCGTCGTCTACGGGAGACGGAGGGTGGGTAAAACCGAGCTCATCCTCCAGTTCCTCAATGCCCGCAGCGGTATCTACTTTCTCTCCTCAGAAGAAGGAGATACGCGAAATATCCGGGACTTTGCGGTTCAGGCAGGTTCATTCCTTGGCGATCCGTCCTTCGAACGCATGGGGTTTCCCGACTGGCCGACACTTTTTCACGCGCTGGTTCACCACCGGAATTTCCCCCGCCATACCGAAGCGGGGAAGGTGGTCATCGCTATCGATGAGTTTCCCTACCTAATCACCCGCAACCGGGCTATTCCCTCTGTCTTCCAGAAGATATGGGATGAAATCCTTTCTCGCGAGTCTGTGGTACTGATTCTATCCGGTTCCTCGGTGAGTACGATGGAAGCTGAGGTGCTCGGTGCCGCAAGCCCGCTTTTCGGACGGAGAACCGGGCAGTGGCAGGTGGAGCCCCTTTTTTACCCGTTCCTGCGGCAGTTCTTCCCCTATCCTGAGGAGGAGCTCGCCATGATCTGGTTCATCCTGGGAGGTATTCCTGCCTATCTTCTCCGCTTCCAGCCCGATGCCACTTTCTGGGAGAATGTATGGGATCAGATCCTCACCAAGGGAACATACCTGTACGCTGAGGCAGAGCTCCTGCTGAACTACGAG
>JAJRCM010000013.1 GCA_028678965.1 Methanomicrobiales archaeon
CTTTTCTCGGCCATCCCTGGCGTGCACTGGGATGTGCCATGCTCGTTCTTTTTGGCGGGCTGGTCGTGGACCTGGTGAATGGTCCTCTCTGGCTTGCCTGGGCTGGGGTGCATCCCGAACCGTTCTACTCTGTCGATTACGTTCCTCTTGTTCCCTGGTTTGGGGTGCTTCTCTTGGGTGTGACCCTGGGATCCTCTCTCTATCCAAAAGGTTCGCGAAGATTTACTATCCCAGCTCCCACCTCCCAAATTTTCACTCGCATTACTTTTCTGGGTCGTCACTCCCTTGCTATTTACCTCCTCCACCAGCCATTGATCCTCCTACTTCTCAGGCTTCTCTTTCCTGGATCGATACCATGGATTCCATAATCCCTGTTTGGGATGAGTTGCATCTTTTTACAACCCAATCATCGTCGAGCCGAAAACGTGGGCCGGTAGCAGGCCTCACGCAACATGAAAAAATAGAGATATCCTGATCCTGGAACTCTCTGTGATGCTCACATTCGCTGCATTGGTCAGAGGATACCGAATAGCATCAGTGCACCAAGAGCAATCATAAGCACACCCATCGCCAGACGTATCCATCGTCGCCCTTCTCCTCGCCATGACTCCATGGTTTCAGCAGAAATTCCGTAGTAGACAATGAGAAGGATGCCAAGGAGAGGCAGGACGAAGATCACATTGTAGAGAAGGAGATAGGGTAATCCCTGGGCAAGGGTCATTTTACTGCTCAACAGACTCAGGATAGCGAGGTAAATGCCTCCCGTGCAGGGTAGCTCGAATATACTCACCAATCCTCCCAGGATAATAGCGGAGGGGATGGAGGCCTTCATCACATATGTTTTAATCGTCTCTTTTCTGGATTCAGGAATGGAGAGGCTGAAACCTCTCCCAAACCAGAGGAAATCTTTCACATTCACGATTCCTGCAAGGATGGCGATTATCGCGGCGATTCTGAACACCACATCGGTAATTCTCATACTCTGGACGAGGGTGAAGAAACCCAAGCCAGAGAAGAAATAGACGGTGAAAACGGAAAGGATGTAGGTCATTCCAACCAAGAGGATGCGGTTTCGATTGTTTACGGAGGTAAGGTACACGAGAAGGAAGATGAGAACAGCAAATGCGCAGGGATTAATACTGTCAATTGCAGCCGCGATGATAACAGAAGGAATGGTGAGATCAATCTTTTCAGTGGGTGAAATATCGTGTGGACCCCCCTCATTTTTCTGGTAGGTGGTTGGGCAGATGGGTTCATGCACGTAAAAATACAGGATGCTGCTCTCTAGATTCTCCCGAATGGTGGTCTCACCGATGAGTGCCCGGTCACCGATAAAAAGGGCCGGGATTCCTTCACGTGTGATTTCGTATCGGGTATTAAAATCTTTAAATAATGCCTGATTGGTGGTATTGTAATAAATTTCAAACTGGTACATCTGTATCCGGGAATATTTTGCCGTCATTTCTTCTATAAATGGTTTGATTCGAGCGCAATGGGGACAACTCTGTCCGTAAAAATAGTAGATACAGATATCCGTTTCCGAAATGGCGGGAACAGCTCCATCTGCTTCATGCCCACTTGGGCAGGGGAGAGGAGTAACACATTCTTCTGCTGCCATACTCCCGCACATGGTGCTGGCAAGGAGCACAATGCTCAGGATGATCCAGATCTTCCGACCCATTCCTTGTACATTTTGGGGTCAGAATATTTAAACACCGATAATTGGCGAGACGTGTCAGGTATCGGTATGTTGTGATACCCCAGGAATCCCGGGGAGCGTCTGATTCTGCTGATACGTTTCCGGTAAAAATGTGCTGATACTATCTTTGAGGATACTGAATACCGCGAAGACTACGTCGTTTCAATGGAAAAGATTCACGTCGAAGATATCCAGAATATCCATTTTAAAAATTTTATTACTGAGTGACAGTGGGGACTTTAAAGTATCCTACTCCCCTCGAAAGACGGTTGGTATAGGAATATCTCAGTGTGCTTTGGGGGGTGGAAATGGAGAGAGATGGTATGACTGCATTAAAGGTGTGTTCAGGGAACCAGAATGCCCCATCCTGGTAATCGATGACGGCACCTTCGATAGTAAAGACAGCACGGTCGAATCCAATCTCCTTCACGGTTACATTCTCGTAATTGATCATTTTTATCAGCTTGTTCTTAAGATCAGAGGTACCAAGAAGCCAGAAAATGACCTTAATAGGAGTATCCAGAGAATAGGAGACCTGGAGCGTGGTTCTCTCATTCTGGAGATCAATCGCAACCTTCTCAATAGCGATATAAGCGTACCGAGATTCGCTGGCTGCCTGTATCGGGTTCGCCAGCGCTCCGAAAAGCAGCAACAGAATGAAAAACGCCCGATATCTCATTACCATACTATGCGAATAATGGCAATAAATCCTTTATGGTACCGACAGAACCCGAAAAATTAGAATCCTGAATGAAAAATATGATTATTGCTTCTGTTGAGAGAGGATGATCTCGATACTAGAGACATTAGTCTTCCCACTATCGGTATCGATAATCTCGGTGGAAGTGACAATCTGTTTTTTGGTGACATTGTCCAGGAACCGATTGAGTGCGATCTCAGCGGTGTCCACTGCCCGGGAGATTGCTTTTCCCCGTGCTTTGATAGCCACTTCATCGGCCCCATTGTTAAACTGCGTCACGACTGCAAGTACATAGTTCATGACTGGTTTGTTTCCCACGAAGACTGTGTTGTCCTTCAGCATGCGACTCACCTCAGATATACTTCTTGGAGCGGATCAGTTCTGCATTTAATACGGAAGCACCGGCTGCTCCGCGGATGGTGTTATGGCCAAGTGCCACGAACCGGAGTCCCTTTCTCAGACGCCCGATTGTGACCGTCATCCCGCCTCCACGGTTGCGATCCAGCCGCGATTGCGGCCGGTCGGGCTGTTCCATTAATTCGACGGATTTCTGAGGCTGCAGGGGGAGACCGGAGAACGGTGCATGGAATGAGAGGAATGCTTTCCGTACTTCCTGGAGAGGGACATCGATGTCAACCCACACCGCAAGGAGGTGACCATCGATAACCGGTACCCGGTGGCAGCTCGCACTCACCTCAAACGAGGCCTCCTTCACCATACCTCCTGAAAGGGTACCCATGATCTTCTTTGATTCCATCTCCATTTTTTCCTCCTCCATACCGATATACGGAATCACATTGTCGCAGATGGCCATGGCAGGGACACCTTCAAAACCGGCACCGGAGATAGCCTGCATGGTCGCCACTCTCACGTCCTGGAAGGGAAAGACCCGCAGAGGAGCGAGGGCCATACAGAGCATGATGGTGGAGCAATTGGGATTGGTGACGATAAATCCGTCTCGTCCACTGTCTTTCTGGACATCAATGAGTGCCAGGTGCTCGGGATTCACCTCGGGAATAACCAGCGGAACGTCAGGGCTCATTCGGTGAGATCGGGCATTGCTGCAGACAGCAACCCCGGCCCGAGATATATCATCCTCTACCTTGGTGGCAATTTCAGCGGGGAGGGCTGAAAAAACCAGATCGAGCTTCTTCACTGCCGGAACGGTGGTCGGGCTAACGATGATATCGCCAAAATCATCCGGAAACGGCACATCCAGCCGCCAGTTCACCACATCACGATACTTTTTTCCGGCACTCCGTTCAGATGCGGTCAGAACCGAGAGCTCAAACCATGGGTGATGTGCCAGTAACTGGACAAAACGTTGACCTACTGCTCCTGTGGCACCCAGTACTCCAACTTTGATCATGGATAAAAAATTACTGGGGCTAAGAAGTAATTAAAACGTTTGATTTTTATTCCATGTGAATTGCGGCGGAGGGACAGGTATCCACACATGTGCTGCAATCCACACATTTTTCTTGATCAACTTTCGCTTTTTCATCGTTCATGGAGATCGCTTCTGAAGGACAGACATCGACACAGGTCTCGCAACCAACACAGAGTTCTTTGTCAACAACAGCAACCAATGAACATTCCTCCGACCCTGTACATGTCGGATAAATACCACTAATAGATTTCGATACTGCCAGAAAAAAATGAGCGGAGGAAAGTTATTTCAAACCGAGCACATCAGCCATCGCATATATCTTGGGGGGTTTGCCCACCACCCATTCGGTAGCCTTCAACGCACCCCGGGCGAACACCGCACGATCATAGGCACGGTGGAAGAGCTCGATACATTCAAAGTTGCCGGCAAAGAGAACGGCGTGTTCTCCCACAATATCTCCTCCTCTGAGCACATGGACACCAATCTCGTTCCCTCTCTCGCACACTCCCTCACGACCATAGAGCGTCTTCCGCGTACCCACTTCCTTTTCAATAATCTCTAGAATCGTTTTCGCCGTCCCACTGGGTGCATCCTTCTTGTACCGGTGGTGTGCTTCCAGAACTTCAATATCATACTCACCGAGATGGTGAGCCGCTTCCTTCACCAGCTGCCAGAAGATATTCACCCCGACGCTAAAATTGCTGGAAATCACTGCCGGGACATAGCCTTCGACAGCCTTCTTCATCTCTTCCCTTTGGGATGGACTAAATCCGGTCGTGCCTACCACCAGGGCAGCCCCGTACCGTGCTGCTTTTTTGACGTTTTCTACCGCAGCCCCGGCAACAGTAAAATCTATCACGACATCAGGATCCTGTTCGGCGAGAAGTGTCTCCATCTGGGCAGCAGTCACCACCTTCGTCCCATAGTAGGTTCCCTCACGGAGATCGATGCCGCCCACAATCCTGCAGGTACTGGACTCACTGACAACTCTCCCCACGATAGTACCCATCCTTCCCAGGGCACCGCAGACAACGACCTTAATCATAGGTATGGAGCACCTTCTGGAGCTGTGCGGTTTTATCCTTGTCCAGCTCATCAAGAGGCAAGCGTGGCGGACCACCAGCCATCCCACGGAGTTCTACCGCCTTTTTTACAGGGATGGGGTTTGTGTCAATGAACATCGCGCGGAAGAGAGGCGAGAGCTGGTAGTGGATATCCCGTGCCTTGTTAATCTGCCCTTTCTGGTAATAGTCATACATCGCCACCATTCGTGCTGGTTCGACATTTGCAGCCACCGAAATCACACCGATGCCACCGAGTGCTAGAATGGGGAAGGTGAGACCATCATCACCGGAGAGGACCTTGAAATCCTCGTCCCTGGTACCCTCGATGATTCTGGACACCTGGGTGATACCTGCATCACCAGAGCCGCAATATCCCTGGCTTGCTTCTTTTATCCCGACGATATTCGGGTACTTTGCGAGCTCAATAACCCAATCTGCCGAAAGATTCTGTCCGGTCCGACCCGGGACATTGTACATGACGACCGGGATATCCAGATCCGCAAGCTTGGTATAATGCTTGATGAGTCCTGACCGGTTGGGCTTATTGTAATACGGACTGATGACCAGCACACCATCGGCACCGAGATTCTTGGCAGCTTTTGTGAGGGTAATTGCCTCAGCGGTATTATTCGAACCGGTACCGGCAAGCACCGGGACCTTTCCATTGACCGTATCAATGGTTGTCTCTATCACTTTCTCGTGTTCGCTGAAAGTGAGCGTTGCTGACTCCCCGGTTGATCCGCAGGGGACGATACCATGTACCCCTTGTGAAACAAGGAACTCAACATTGGACCGCAAACCCTCGAGGTCGACGGCGAGATGCTCATTCCTTTTAAAAGGGGTGATGATTGCAGGAAGCACTCCTTCAAACATATAGACACCACACAGCTCTGGAAAGATGCTGCTATTTAAAGATTTGTGAAAGATTCAACTACCATCGGCATACGAAGAAGAGTGGAGGGAAGCGGAAATCGATGGTACTGGAAAATGAAAGAATGGCTCCTCAATCGCGAGGGAGAGAACAAGAAGGGTAAAAGATTATTATTGCGTTATTTCGGTCGCTTTTGCTTGAAGTTCATCTTTCTGGTGACATATCCGGCAACTCGATTGCGCACTGGTTTGCTCTCCATGATCGTTACCTGAGCGACAGTCTGTTTATTGGCCTCGAAATCGGTGGTGAACTTACTACCATACTTGGAGATGAGATCTTTTCCCAGTGTTTTGATATAGGTCGGTTTTATTCCCATAGTATCGTCCTTTCAGTCAAAGTGTGTATCTTTAATGCGCACTGACACCTTAATAATTTTTTGTGTAACTATAGCCGGATCCTCCCCAAAGACACGGATCATTGCTTCTTTTCCGCGTGCACCGCGATCGTAGATTACATCAGGTACCCCTTCTTTGCAGCATGTGGCAACACCCCAGTCCATGGTCTTGATTCCTGGGGGCTCCCTGGCTCTATCAAATTCGCAGATATCAAAGAGAAGCTCGTCAAGGATGCCCACTATCGTATCGGAGAATCGAATATTTGCCGCGCTCCGTATGGTGGGATCGAATTGCATCGCGGTTAGCACTGCCCTGGCCATGTGATCACTTGCCCCAAACTCGACCGGGCCGACCGGGTGAACCTTTCCTTTCAGTCGGACTATCCTCCCCGCAATCCCTGCCACATCCTGTACTTCCTTCGCTTTCGCCACTGCAAACACCAAATTCATACCGACTTCTGGAATAAGGAAGGGATCCATGTAGTCCCCAAGGCTCGCAACTGCCTGTTCGAGCTGTTGAAGTACTACGGCGTGTTCGCTCTTAGCCATACCTGATCTCACCAGTATTGTCCGCAGGACTGATCAACCCGCTCATCATTCCTCTCACCCCGCGTATCTTTTCTGGATCGCGGGGCAAATAACAATACGTCCCAGCACCACTTTCTGAGTATGGAAGCCCGGTTGTTCGATGTAGTTATCGGCGTCATCACCATCATTTTTTTTATTCTACTCCTCTTTGTCCTCCAGGGACCGAGAGACACCCCCAGCGGGTATGGATATATTATCGCCCTGATTCTCTTTATTGTCGTCATGAGCGTTGCAGGATATTTTATCAACGAAAAAATTACCTGAACGGAACTGGATGGTATCAATGGTGAGGACAGATCAATCCCCTGTATCCCGTTCTTTTTCATCACGCTGAGGAGGTTTTTGGGGTGAGACACTACCGGGGGTTGAGATCTCCTTTTCTTTTTCCCCTTTCTTCTTCTTTATCAAGTAAAAATTCAGAGGATGATTCACATGCTCGCAGAGCGATTCCCGTTGGATGCAGAAGCCATAGGTTCTCATAGTCGCACAGGAGGGAGCGGTATACTCGGTCCCTCTTCCCCCGGTAATGTGATCCACCTGATACATGGTCTTTTCCACATCAAAATCAGGTGCGCGGCAATAGAGTTCGACAATTTCCTGAACCGTCAAGCCGATAGCATTGAGAAAAGCAGTGATAGCAAACCGTCCCTGATGGGGAATATTCGTTCCTGCCGTGATGGCAGTAATCAGTGCATTGATGCATGGTGGGAAGCAGGATTCATCCACTTCCCCGAACTGCTGGAGAATCTGCTCCTGGTAAGAGGCGGTGATGGCGGAGAGTACCGGGGCAATAGTGGTGCAGAGTTCCTTAGTCACGGGAAGGGGGAGCTGTCGCTGGAGGATCACCCGTATTTTTTCCCGCAACAACTCCTCGAGGTCCCCGGGTTCGAGCTGTACCCATCCATGATCGAGAATGCGATTGACGAGCCGCCACCGGTCATCCCGTAACGAAGCAGCGAGTTCCACGTATTCGGTCACCCGCAACCGATTGGTCGAGGGATCCAGTCCCACCTGGTTGATGACAAAGGTGCGCAGCTCAGGACGTTCTTCACTGAGAAACCGGTAGACCCGAGCTGCCTCAAAGCGGGCATGCCGTTCGGTCACCCCCCGTTCACCGATACAGGAGACAATGACCCTGGCAAGACCATAACTGAAGAGGTCGTTCTCAGCATCCTGCAGACTTTCTTCCGGTCCTTCCTTTTTCTGACGGATGGCCGCTATTACTCGTTCCCCCGCCCGGTTCAGGACACTCCGGCCATAATTACTCTGGATGAACTGCTCGAATGAGGGGGCACGTTTACTCACATATTCCTGCGATTCTTTTAAAAAAGGGTATTTTGCCAGATCCTTCAGATCAAGGACAAGAAGTGTCACTCTGCCTCAATGCGGGGCGCAAGGAGATAATCAATCCGCCCCTTCCCCTCAGCAATATCAAAGGAGAATTTCACCGGGTGATTGACCCCGAGATGAACTTCCACATTCTCCGCCTTTCCCATGACCTTTCCCATATCCTTTAGATAATCAAGGGAGAAGAGGGATCGGACCTCAACGAGAGAGAGTGAGGAGAGCTCACTCTTGTGCAGTTCAAGCCTGATGGTATCGGTATCTCCCTCAGCCATCATATAAAATATCTGGTTGGCAGGGTCAATTCCAAGAGCAATTTTATCAGATACCATCGCTGCAGCACGGATTGCGGAATAGAGTGCCTCTCCTGAGAGCACTACGTTCCCTGGAAGCTCGATAGTGGGGGGGTTTGGATCCTTGCGGATGGTGTTGACATCGAGAAGGGTGATGGCATAGTGATATTTGCCGAACGCCATCTCCATTTTGTGTCCTCCTTCCGGGAACTGGAGACGTAATGTATCACCCTTGCTCATCATCCCCATCATATTCTTGAGTTTGGCGATATCGATGCCCAGTTCTTCCTTGGTTGCCTGGTATGACTCAAATGCCTCTTTTTTCAGCGCTAGTGAGACCATAGCCACATTTGCCGTATCCACCGCCCTCGTATACAAGGTGTCTGTTTCAACATGGAGACGGCACTCGGTCACCAGTGCTGCAACCGCATCGATGGATTCCCTGAATATATCTGCATCAATCGTTGCTTTTAACATCTGAAACCCCTTAACAAACTCTATTATTAACCTTATAAATATTAATGATAGCATATCCGATTGCACAGATTGCAACGGAGCGTTTTTCGAGGCCAGAGGTTCCTCCCACCATGTCGTCCCGCTGGGCAGATGACCAATTACACCGAAAAGCAAAGAAGGAAGGCTACCGTTCCCGAGCAGCCTATAAGTTCCATGAGATTCAGCGGAGGTACCACCTCGTCAGGCGGGATGACAACGTAATTGATCTTGGTGCCGCTCCCGGCAGCTGGCTTCAGGTGATCCGCTCACTCACTGACGGCATGGTGATGGGCATTGACCTGAACTATATTCCTCCGCTGGATGGTGTGAGATTACTCACCGGTGACTTCTCCAGCCCCGAGATCACCTCACGGGTTCACGCTGAGGTGCCGGTGGTGAATGTGGTAGTGTGTGATGCTGCACCGAAGCTGTCCGGAAACCACAGCTATGATCAGGCACGCGCTATTGCTATTGGGGAGGAAGCCCTTCGGTTTACCGATCAGCTCTTGAAGCGGGGGGGGAACTTTGTGGTAAAATCGTTCCAAGGGGATATGTTTGATCAACTCGTTGGAAAGGTGCGGGAAAAATTTCTGGCGGTTCATCTCTTCAGGCCCAACTCGACACGGAAAGGCAGTTCGGAAATCTACATCATCGCGAAAAATTACAGAGGGTAACAGGCGTGCTCATCGATACCTACGGGCGACCGGTCACAAATCTACGCGTCAGTCTCACCCCACGGTGCAACCTGCGGTGCATATACTGTCATGCCGAAGGCGAGAGTTCACCACGAAAGGAGCTCCCTACTGACCAGCTCGTTGAGATCCTCAGAGTCGCCAAGAGGCTTGAAATTCGCAAGGTAAAGTTCACCGGAGGGGAACCGCTGCTCAGACCTGACGTCTGCGATATCATCGCTGCAGTTCCCGAGGGCCTCGAATCTTCCATGACCACGAACGGAACACTCCTTGCCGACATCGCTGCCGACCTGAAAGCGGCAGGGCTTTCACGAGTGAACATCAGCTTGGATAGCCTAGATAGGGAGCGGTATCGGAGGATAACCGGGCGTGATCGGCTTGATGAAGTGCTCGCCGGCGTCGAGGCTTCCCTTGATGCAGGATTAACCCCGGTCAAACTGAATATGGTCCTCCTCCAGGGAATGAATGAAGATGAGGTGGACCAGTTCCTTGAGTATATCAGGAGAAAGAAGGGACTTATGCTCCAGCTGATAGAACTTATGGAGTTCAATGATTGCTCTCTCCATGGCGATATTGGAAGGATCGAAGAGCGTCTCGCACAGCATGCGGATCAGGTTATCACCCGGAGGATGCATCACCGGAAGAAATATTGCATGGATGGAGCTGAGGTGGAGGTGGTTCGACCACTCCATAATACTGAGTTCTGTGCCTATTGCAATCGCCTACGGGTTACCTCTGATGGTAAACTCAAGCCATGCCTCCTCCGATCCGATAATCTTGTCGATATTCGGAATAAGTCTGGTGCTGAACTCGAGGCATTGTTTGCCGAAGCAGTGCAGAAAAGAGTGCCCTATTTCCAATGACTTTTATCCTTCTTACTTCCTGCTGACAGGTAGAACAGCTATATTTTTTACAGCCCTTTCCCTACTATAGTGCATGCAGGAATCCAATGAATATACACGGGTTTTACAATATCTCTACGGAAAATCGTTAATCCTTCATGATACCGCAGATTTTAACCCTGTTCTTTATTTTTATTTCATCGATTCACTTGCCCATCTGGATTATACCATCAGCGTGATGGCGTATAATTTCCAGTCCATACGCAATGAGATGTCCCGGCAGTATCTCAGGTGGAGGATTGATGAGGAGGAAAAAGGCGAGAGGGCATACTTCGGGGAATTTATCAACTGGTTGAGGGAGGAACATCCGGAAAAGTTCGATACGCTCCCGGTGATCTGGGCACTGGTCTATGATGACCAGAGTCCGGCAGAGTATCGCAGTTTCCGCCTAATCATTGACCCTGATAGCAACCAGGCACCCCCTCCTGCGTTCTTTATTACTGCTATCGATGAATTCTATGAACCGGAGTTCCTGAAGAGCCTGTATAACGGTGCCTCCCTCGCCACCCTCTTCGACGAATTCTCCGGCACGAGAAAGCGCTGATCGTGGTCTGTATGCGTATCGCCGATCTGTGCAGCGACCTCGTCCACCTCAGGAGTGAGAATCCTCCTGGTGACACCCGAACGGTGGTCCACTACCTTCATACCTTTCTCGAGAGTCTTGGCGTCAAAGCACAGGTCGTCGAAGGGGATTCAACCCGCTGGAACCTTGTGTTCTGCCCAGATCCCCAGGGACTACTTCTCTGCGGTCATATAGATACGGTACCGGTATCGCCTAATGGATGGTCCCACCAGCCATTCTCTGGTCTCCAGAAAGATGGGTATATCTGGGGACGGGGAAGCAGCGATATGAAAGGGGGGTGTGCAGCCCTCCTTGCCGCGATCCAGTCACTGGTTGAACGGGATGAGGAGCCATGGATGAATCTCGCTTTTGTCTGTGATGAAGAGACCGGAGGGGAATTCGGTATCCGATACCTTCTCGCGAAAAAAATATTCAATCCCCGCGATTGCCTGATTGCCGAGCCAACTCCGCCAATGAACCCGAGTGTCGGTCAGAAAGGTCTCTGCCGGCTTGATATTTCGTTCGAAGGAGTCCCAGGCCATGGGTCGCTTCATCCCGTGGTGGGGCGGAGTGCGGTGATGGAAGCAGTTGAGCTGATCACCTACCTAAAGGAGATGCATGAGCGTGAATACCTGGCGACAGGTGAACTCGGCACCCTCATCGAGCGTTCTGCGGCCGTGCTCCAGGAGGTCTTCGGGGTTACCGACGGGAAGAAGGTGCTCCAGCACATCACCTTCAATCCCGGAACCATCCACGGCGGGGAGAAAGTAAATGTGGTTGCCCAGCACTGCCAGCTGGGGCTCGATCTCCGTATCCCGTGGGGGTACACCGTTGACCAGCTGATCGGCGAGATCTCCGCACACGCCCCCCATGCCACCGTCGTGGGAAGGGACTGTTCTGATCCCAATTATACCTCCCCGCAATCTCCCCTGGTCAGCCTCATCTGCCGTGAGGTCGAGAGAGTGATGGGGAAACCGGCAGTTCCCATCGTCCAGTGGGCGGCAAGCGATGCGAAGTTCCTCCGTGACCAGGGCTGCCAGGTGGTGGAGTATGGCCCCGGCGAGCTCCCCACCCTCCATGCTATCGATGAACGTATCTCCATCGAAGGACTGGAATCAGCAGCGACAATATATGCAGGATTCCTGGACAGGTACCGCAATCTGTACCATTCTTGAGTAAAAAAGCGACAATATCCTCCTCAATCTTTCTCATTCGGGAAATGATAACCATTTTATGATGAGAGGTGTACATTACAGGGATATTCCGCAATACCATTCGCCATGTCTATCGCCATGTCCCGGTGGGGTAGTGGACATCCTGGAAGCCTGCGGAGCTTTCGACCCGGGTTCGAGTCCCGGCCGGGGCGTCTATTTTGGTAATGGGGAAATTAAGACGTATCCATTTAGCTCTGGTGACATTAGTGCAAGAGGATGAAGAAGAGAGATGGTATGAGGGACAAAGAAGGAGAGAAAACACCCCCGGTTATCATCCTCTCCTAACACTTGGTCAGGTGAAATACGTTCGAATACTTTGACGCCAACCGTAAAAAAAGAATTTCGTTTACAACTTCGGTTTTCCCTTGAGCGCTTCGGTAAGGAGCTGAATTGATCCATCGAGATCGGCAAGATCCACCACTTCAACGGGGGAGTGGATGTAACGGGTGGGAACGCTCAAAGTGGTACTGGGGATGCCTCCCTTGGTCAGGTGAATGGCGGTCGCATCAGTAGTGCCACCTGAACCCACTTCCAGCTGGACGGGGATTTTATGGGCATCCGCGGTTGTCTTCAGCCACTCGACCATCGC
>JAJRCM010000117.1 GCA_028678965.1 Methanomicrobiales archaeon
GATCAGCCGGAGATGAATCCTCACGTAATGGCTCTGGGTATAACAGAATAGGGGCTCCAATCCCCGGTCGTACTTGATGATCTCCCTCGCCACGAAACCAAGCAGGGTGCGGAGGGCAACCTCGGCGTGGTACTCGGTATTCATGGGTCGGGAAAAATACCGTCTCATCCCTGCCTTGAGGTGGGCTCCGCAGAGGGGTGCGGTGTCGGTCGCGGTGATGAAGAGGTAGCGCTGGGCCGATCGGATCAGGCTGTCGAGATAGGGGGCCGGGGTACCGAAGGGATCGAGATCCACGGCATCGAACCTCCGGCTGCTGCCCATCACATTCACGTCCTGCCAGGTCACCTCGCAGGAAAGACCTAAAGCGGTGACGTTTCTCCTGATAAGATCCACCGCACCGACATTATGGTCATTGATGGTGACCGGGATACCACACTCCTGTGCTGCCCGCAGACCTCGCACACCGGTTCCCCCCATCGCATCGAGATAATTTAGAGGTTTGAGGGTGGAGAGGAGAAGGATGGTCGCATCACGGTTCAGTTCCATCGCCGGGTTATAGAAAATGGGAGCAGTGATGGGAGGGAACTGGGACGTCTCATCCACCAGGGGTACGTCCAATTCGGTGTTCCCCTCCCTGATTCTCCGGTACTCCATAATTCGTCCCCGTCACGACGCTCGTTAACCTTATACCTTGTTATACCCTACTATAAAAGGCATCTCTGGGCTTGTGGCCTAGCCAGGATAGGGCGTTGGCGTCCTAAGCCAAATGTCGGGGGTTCGAATCCCTCCAAGCCCGTCTGTGCAATACCACATTCTTTTCAGGCAGTGACCAAGGGAGAGGGTTATAAAGGTCTGCCTGCTGAGTCATTCTATAGCGTCATGCGAGTCCATCCCTTGATCCGTATCACGAGGCCGGTCAATGCCCTCATGGCCGGTGTTGCTGCACTCCTCGGCTACCTGATCGGAACGGGGGGCATAACGTTTGAGGCACTCATCCTCCTGCCTATTGTGACCCTGATCACCGCGGGGGGAAATGTCCTCAACGACGTGGTCGATGCTGAGATCGATGCCATCAACCGCCCTCGGCGGCCAATCCCTTCCGGAGCAATTTCCCGGCGGGCATCAGCATGGTATGCGGTTAATTTGTTCCTGGCAGGTATTTTCCTCAGTATTTTCACCACCCCCCTCTGTTTCCTCATCGCTCTTTTCAACTCAACCCTGCTGATCCTGTATGCATGGCACCTCAAGAGAGAGCCTCTTGTCGGGAACCTCACCGTCTCCTACCTGACCGGCAGTGTCTTTTTATTCGGGGGTGCACTGGCCGGTCTATATGGACTGGAACGGAACCTCCCCCTTGCTCTCATTACTATCCTTGCCACCATGGCACGGGAGCTCCTGAAAGCAGCGGAGGACGTAAAGGGTGATACGGTAGGAGGTGTGGTAAGCGTCCCTATCCTGATCGGGATACAAAGAACCTCCTTTCTTGCCTTCGGGTTTGCAGGGCTGGCGGTAGTGGTGAGCCTCCTGCCGGTGATCCCGTGGTGGGGCCTCACCTACCTTTTGCAGATTGGTATCGTGGATCTGATGATCCTCGCCGGGACAGGGATGGTGCTCTCCTGCCTGGAGAGTGAGTGCATTAGGAAATCGAAGGCCACAACCATTCTGAAGGTAGGCATGTATCTTGCCCTCCTCGTTTTCTGCGGGGCAGCGGTGGTATAACAGTATAGGATCGGGGGCCACCCGTCAGTGCCTTCGCACCGATTTCAGGAGAGCATTCTCGTAACTCTGACGGATGTAGGGAACGAGAGGGGTGAGATCGACCTCCTGTTCAATGCTGACCTGGATCCATGAGGGGATAGGATTCCCATGACCGATGAAGGGCTGGGAAGGGAAGCGATGAGCCACATCATCCCTTTGCTGCTCAGTGAGAGAGGTGAGGACTACCCCTTTGTCTACCAGCAGAGCAAAGATTGTCCCCTTCGCGAGATACGCGGGAATACCGAACATGGTTCTTTCCATCACCTCTGGCCAGGAGAGAATCTCCTTTTCTAGCGTACGTCGCAGAGAACCTATGGTCTCATCGGATGAGTGGTGCACCCGTGCCCCCCCATTGTTATAGGGATGATCACCGGGAAAGGTAAAAAGGTCTGCTGCCTCAGTTCAGGACCTTGAAAAAGAGTTGATATGGTGGCTCGTGCAATCTGTATACGGTATGAAGATCTTCCAGCGCGGTGATACGTATATAGCGCCGAAAGGGGCCTATTTTGATGGACATGTGCGAATCAACGGCAATTTCATCACACCGCCTGATACGCATTTCTGGGGAAACCTGGAGGTGGGGGGGCGCCTGGAGCTCGGACCAGGATCCTCAGTGGGGAGCCAGATTCTGGCCCAGTCTGCCATCATCGGGCCACGGGTGAAGGTCCAGGGCCCCCTCATTGTCCTGGAGAATCTTGTAGTCTGCGATAAATCAATCCTGCAGTCCATTCAGGCTGGTGGTAATGTGCTCCTCCGCCCGGGCGTCACCGTTGGTGATGTTAAGAGTGATGAGACCATCACCGTGGTTGGAAAGATTCAGAGCGGGCAGCTAGTGGGGAGAAACGTCAAGATCTTTGCGAATTGACGTGTTGTCCATGCCAAGGCACGCAACCTCAAAGACATCCTGCCAGTTCACCAGGGTTTCCACGCATCCATCCTTGAGGGTTACCACTCCCATGCCGCACACTCCCACCCGGTCGCACATCTCCAGTCCCTCCTTGACCTCGATAATACAACCTACCCCGATGATCCCTGCTGGACGGTATTTTTTTACCATCCGCTGGATAAAGCTCGACCCGGGAACGATGAAAACACGGTAACCAATCTTCTCCAGCTGCTCCAGTGATTCCCCGACGGTACACTGCCCGCAGTTCTTGCACTTCAAACCTTCCGGGGTAAGGGCGGCCGGACAATGGGAAGAACGGAGACACTGGGGGAGAAAAAGTGCTCGTTTCGAAACTGGAATCTCCTCAAAACTCCGGGTGTTCATTAAGTTGTGGACCTTGATAAAAAAGGTGACAAGCTCCCGGTCATCAAGCCCAAAAAGCCCGCAAATCACTTTGATGAGGCCTTCCAGCATAATAAAGCCGGAAGAGAGAAGCCGGGGAAATACAAATTTTCCTGTTTTTATGGAGTAGAGGGCAACTGCCACCAGGAAGAACGCGAGGAGGATCAGACCCATGATGACGATGATGGTGACCTCTCCGACAATGATCAGGAATTGCTCCCAGGACACGGGAAATACTACCATGGATTGCATGCCGGTAGGTGCCCCATGATTATAATGGTGGTTGTGGAGGCAGCATATTCTCGAACGTGAAAGGGGGATAGAGGACACCCCGCTCAGTGATCAGGGCGGTGACAAAGGTGAGGGGTGTTGCATCAAATGCATAGCTACGGACGGGCACCCCGTGAGGCAGGATCTCCCGATCTCCGCACCAGGCGAGCTCCTCCCTCCCCCGTTCCTCAATCACCACCTCATCACTTCGTGAATGAAGGTCAAAGGTGGAGAGAGGGGCAGCGACATAGAAATGAATGTGGTGCTGCATCGCCGTGACCGCGTGCATGTAGGTCCCTATCTTGTTGTAGACAATCGTGCGGGTGACACGATCTGCACCCACCATCACCAGGTCTATCTCACCCCGTTGCATGAGAAAGGCAGCAGCACTGTCCGGTATGACGGTTACTCCGATCCCATCCCGTTCCAGTTCCCAGGCCGTGAGACGGGCCCCCTGGAAGAGAGGGCGGGTCTCAC
>JAJRCM010000118.1 GCA_028678965.1 Methanomicrobiales archaeon
AGGGCACTGCTGTCCTTTCCCCCGCTCAGGGCTACCGCTACCCTATCACCGGAACGGAGCCACCCGTTCCGGCGGATGGTCCGCTTGACACGGCTTTCGAAGTCCATAGTGAAGTGCCCGGCACAGAGGTGCTTTCCTGCGTAGGGCTGGTAGATGATCGCTTCCTTCCTGCACCGGTCACAACTGATCATGCCGATCAAACTTTTATCCTGCCCTGCATAAAATGTAAATGCTCATGCCCATTTCTGCCGATCAGGTGCGTTCCCTGCATCCCTATGAACTGCGCATCCTTCTCTCTCTCGAACACCTGATGAAACGGTTTGAATGGGTCCCCCTGGAGATGATCGGAGGAGCGACTAAGTTCTCAGAAGGGGAGCTCGGCTACCGGCTCGGCCGCCTCATCGCGAATGACTTGGTGAGGTACCAAAAAGTCCCCTATGAAGGGTATGCCCTGGTTTTCAACGGGTTCGATGCCCTGGCTCTTCATACCCTTACCGAGCGGAATACGGTCACCGCCCTGGGATCTCTCGTCGGGGTGGGGAAGGAATCAGTGGTCTATGAGGCACTTGGGCTCTCTCCAGTTATCCTGAAGTTCCACCGCGTCGGGCAGCGCTCCTTCCACGCCGTCCGCCTGGCACGCGGCTACCTCCCCGATGAGGGGCACCTCCCCCGTATTTTTGCCTCTGTCTATTCCGCTGATCGGGAATACCAGGCACTGAAACTCCTCCATCCCGCGGTGAAGGTTCCGCTTCCCATCGATCGTAATCGACACGTGGTGGTGATGTCGCTCATAGAGGGTCCCCTGCTCAACCGCGCAGTCCTCCCCGATCCCCGTACTACACTCGATGAGATCCTCGTGCATGTCCAGACCGCCTTCCACCGCGGGGCGATCCATGGCGATCTGAGCGAGTTCAATGTGATGGTGGAAGGAGGGGATTGCTACCTGATCGACTGGCCGCAGTGGATTGAGACCACCCACCGGAATGCAGAGGAGATTCTGCGCCGCGATGTGGGGAATATCCTCACCTTCTTCAAGCGGAAATTCGGGATCGACCGTTCTCCAGAAGAAGCCATCGCGGAGGTGATCGCATGAAGGTATACGGTATCGATATCATCACCGGATCCGTTCGATCGAGGACCAAGCGACCGGTGTACGCCTTGGTAATTATCGATGGCGGTGAAGTCACAAACGAGACAGAAGTGAGCCACTTCCGGCTCCTGCGGATGCTCTCCCGTGATGAGCCGGATCTCCTTGCGGTGGACAGCATCCAGGAGCTTGCCGTTGACCAGCACGAGCTCTGTACGTTCATGCAGACCCTTCCCCCCATGACCCGGCTTGTCCAGGTCACCGGCGGTGAAAAAAAGGAGACCCTGGGGAAGATTGCCGCCCGGTATAACATCAGTTTCAACCGGTTTGATCCCTTCGCTGAAGCACGGACCATTGCCCGCGTGGCCTACCTGGGCGGGGGTGCGGAGGTGGTAGCCTTTGAGAATGGGTGCGATGTGGTGGTGAGCCGCCACCGCTCCCTGGGCAAAGGAGGGTGGAGCCAGAACCGCTATGTGCGGAAGATCCACGGGGCAGTTCTCCAGCGGGCGCGAGAGATTGAACAGGCTTTACTGGCAGGAGGGTTGCGGTACGAGAAGAAAGAGTCACGGGCGTTCGGTGGTGCCAGCCGGGTGATCTTCCATATCCAGGCGAATCGCGGGATGGTGCCAATTCATGCCTACCGCGGGACGGATGTGCAGGTTCGTATCGCCTGCCGGCGTCTGGACCGCATCCGGTTTCGCCCGATGAGCGAGCGTCCCCCCTACCTGATTGTAGGGATCGACCCGGGCACCACGACCGCGTATGCTGCTCTCGATCTCGACGGTCATCTCATCCAGGCGGGCAGCTCCCGTCAGATGTCCATGGCTGACAGCATCGAAGCTCTCTACCGGCTGGGAAAACCGCTGGTGATTGCCTCCGATGTCCAGCAGATGCCGTATTCAGTGGAGAAGATCCGGCGCGCTTTCAATGCCGTGAGCTTTACTCCCCGCGAGGACCGGAGTGTGGAGGAGAAACAGGAGCTGACCGCCGGTTATACCTATGCCAATGTCCATGAACGTGATGCTCTTGCTGCCGCTCTCAATGCCTTCCGTCACTACCGGCATAAACTCCAGAATGTGATCAAACGTGTCCCCCCGGGGTATGACCTCAATGAGGTGCGTGCAGGGGTGATCCGTGGGCTTTCCCTGGAACAGGTACTGGGAGGTAAGGGAGAGATTCACGAGAAAGAGGCAGCAGAACCAGCACCGGTCACCACCGAGAGCAAACGGGACGACCGGGTCAGCCTGCTGGAAGGGCAGGTGAAGCGGTTGCGGGCGTTTGTCGAGGAGCTGGAACTCCATCAGCGGGAGCATGAACGGGAGATCCTCCGCCTCCAGAAGCAGCTCCAGCGGGAGCGAACGGGAAGGGAGCAGCAGTTCAGACGGGAGACAGAGATCGCGAAGCGGGATCTTATCATCCAGAACCTCAAGCGGCTGCTCCGCGGGGAACAGCGCCATACCCGAGATCTTAAAAAACGTCTCGATCGCCTGCGGCAGCACGCAGCGATCGACCGGACCGATGATGCTCTCCCCGCCAAGGTACTCAGTGCCCTCACCCGTGAGGGGATCCATCTCCTCACCACTGAGGTGGGAGTGAATCCCGGGGATGTGCTCTTTGTGGCAAAAACCGATGGGTGGGGGCGAACTTCCATCAAAGAACTTGCTGATCTGGGTATACGGGCGGTAATTGTGGGGGCCCCGTCTACGGACCAGATCGATACCCAGGTGCGGGCTGCCTGTGCTGAATTCCACGTCCCCCTGCTCGCAGGATCGCGGGTGAAGGTGATGGTCCGGGGAAAGAGCGGTTCACTGGACCGCAAACAGTTCGAAGACGCCCTGAAGGAGTGGGAGAAGGAACTGGAGCAGCAGGCACGCCAGAAGGCTACCGAGAAGCTGGAATCCATCTTCCGCGAATACCGCTGGGAGCGGGAGAAGGAGGTACACCGTGGTGGATGATCGTGCTCTTCTCAGGGATATCGCTGACCTGGTGGCTGCTGAGGCCACCGATGACGACTGTGCGGTGCTCCTCCTTAACGGGAGCTTCCTCGTCGCCACCACCGATATGCTCCACCAGTCCACGGATTTCCCTCCTGGTATGACTGACTTTCAGGCCGGCTGGATGGCGGCGGCAGCCTCGCTCTCTGATATTGCGGCCATGGGAGCGCGGCCGTGGGGCCTACTCATCGCCGTGGGACTCGACCTTCCTCACCGGCTCCGCCCGGTGTTAGAGGGAGCGGTTGCCTGCGGGAAATCTGTGGAGTGCCCAATCATCGGTGGTGACATCGATTCCCACCAGGAGCTCACCATCGTGACCACAGGGATTGGTTCCGTAGAGAAGGAATATCTGGTGAGACGCCGGGGATCGCAGCCCGGGGACCTTATCTGCGTCACCAGCATCCTGGGGAGAGCACAGGCCGCACTTGAGGGATATATTCAGTACCGGCGCTTCCTGTTCGAACCCCGCCCAAGGGTGCGGGAGGGGCAGCAGATCGGTAGAGCCGGCGCCACCTCCATGATGGATCTGAGCGATGGTCTCGCCCTCTCCCTCCATGACCTCCTCCGCGTCAACAACGCAGGCTACACTATCGAAAGCCGGCGGCTACCGATTATTTCAGATATTCCAGAACATAAGGCACAGGAGCTTGCCCTCTACGGCGGAGGGGATTACGAGCTCCTCTTCACCATCCCACCGGATCGGGTGACCGAGCTTACCATCGACCACCACATCATCGGTACAGTTATCCAGGATCATACCGTTCTTCTCGATGGAGTGCCGCTGGAAGCGAGGGGCTATCGGCACACCTGGCAGGTGACAAACGACTGATGGACTGGGCGGGAATTGAACCCGCGGCCTCATCGTTGCGAACGATGCGATCTACCACTGATCTACCAGCCCATAGTTTTACCATGGAAATTGATACTGGGCTTCACGATCTACCCCTGATCTACGAGCCCAACGGGTAGTACTGTTACATGTTCCGGCACTAAAAACGATCGACTTGGAATCCGTTATCAGAAAAAATTTCAGAGGATAATTTCAATATCCAGCTTTTCGGCAAGCTCCTTGTACCTGTTCCGGATGGTGACTTCGGTGACCCCGGCCACTTCTGCCACTTCCCGCTGGGTGCGCCGCTCACCACCGAGAATGGAGGAGATGTAGATGGCAGCAGCAGCAACACCGGTCGGGCCACGCCCGCTGGTGAGTTCCCGCTCCCCTGCCTGGCGCAGGATCTCCACTGCCCGGCTCTGGACTTCTCCCTTCAGGTTGAGCCCCGAGCAGAACCGGGGGACATAGTCAATGGGGGAAGTGGGCAGGAGTCGTAATCCCAGTTCCCGGGAGATGAAACGGTAGGTTCTCCCGATCTCCTTGCGGGATACCCGTGAGACCTCAGCGATCTCATCCAGTGTGCGGGGCACATTGCACTGGCGGCATGCCGCATAGAGTGCTGCGGCGGCCACTCCCTCGATGCTCCTTCCCCGGATCAGGTTCTTGTCCACGGCATCACGGTAGACAACAGCCGCGGTCTCGCGGACATTCCGGGGGAGCCCGAGAGCGGAGGCCATACGGTCAAGTTCGGAGAGGGCAAAGGCGAGGTTCCGCTCCGTGGCATTGCTGACACGGATCCGGCGCTGCCACTTCCGCAGCCGGTAAAGCTGGGCCCGGTTCTTGCTGGAGATAGCCCTCCCGTAAGAGTCACGGTTCCGCCAGTCGATCATGGTGGAGAGACCCTTATCGTGAATAGTGAAGGTCATGGGGGCTCCCACCCGCGATCGCTTGATCCGCTGGTCGTGGTCAAATGCACGCCACTCGGGTCCGCGGTCGATAAAGTCCTCATCGATCACTAAACCACAGTTCTGGCAGACCAGTTCGGCACGTTCGTAATCGTGGACCAGCTGCCGGCTGCCACACTCAGGACAGATCGTCTCGCCGTATTCTTCGCTCTTTCGTTCGGTTTCTTTGACCTGGAGTGCCCGCTTTTTGAGCGCTTCTCGCTCTGTCTGGAGCAATTTTACCTTTTCTACTTCCTGCATGCCAACGACCTTCGTATCTTACGTAGACCGGCTCACCGGGTTTAATTGTGCAATCCCCCCGGCAGACCACTGCTGCACAGGGTGACTCAATATTGCCGAAGATATCCACTATCCTGCCTACGGGCAGTGAGTCTTTCGTACTGATATCGCTGTAGAGACGCGGCAGCTGTGCCGGATCACACCGTACAATCATCAGCCGCCGTCCGATAGTACGAAATGCACGACCAACGAGTTTCAATGCAGCTCCCCGGTGAGGGTTGCCTTATGTAAGGTAATCTATAAATATTGATTGATTTTGTATTTAAAGATTGTGTTAAACTATAAATATTAGCTATGTGAGCCCCGTTTCGACATCCACCGATGAATATTTAAAGATAGCGATTTCTTGGCCTCTTTTTCGGTCATCCCTGCTCCCCGGGCTACCATCCATCGTTCCTGGTCATTCAACAGATCATGGGGGGCATGAGCGTCAGAGTTGATCACAATCGTACATCCCGCGTCGCGCGCACACAGCACTACATGCCCGTTGGTCCGGTTATGCCCGCCCCGTGACGTCACCTCCAGCGCAACACCTGTCGCTGCCGCAAGCTCAGCGTCTGAAGGATCGATAAGGCCGGGATGGGCGAGCACATGCACCTCATCACACCCGCAGGCCGCGTGGTTCGTACCTGGAGCAACCGGTTCAACGACCGTTTCCCCGTGGACGACGACGATGTCCGCACCCTCTGCGGTCGCTTTGCCCGCGAGCAGCGGGATCTTCGCGGGCGGCACATGGGTCAGCTCCACCCCGCAGAGGAGTCGTACCCCGAAATCCTCAGCCGAATCCTCCACCTTGCGGACCGCGGCAATCACTTCACAGAGGTTGGAGCTGTCCGCATGGTCAGCTATGGCGATGGTCGTGTACCCCAGGACTGCTGCCCGTCGCACGAGTTCGATGGGAAGCATCTCGCC
>JAJRCM010000014.1 GCA_028678965.1 Methanomicrobiales archaeon
CCATCCCGGTAACAACCACATCGATCATCGCATAGTTCCACCCGTGACCAGCCAGCATCTCCGCCCTTTTTTTCATCGTTTCGGTATCGGCGCTGATGTTGATGAACGCCGATTTTTTCTCACCTGTCGCCTGCTCGGCCTTATCCCGCATCTTAGAGAGGAGCGTTACCCGATCCTCAAACCGGTTGAATGAGGTAGAGGTCAGGTTTTCGTCATCCTTGACAAAGTCAAACCCACCCATCCAGGTCTCAAAACCAATTTTTGCATGTTCCGCTGCAGAAAAGCCGATCTTGGGCTTTGGTACCGCCCCGGTGAGAGGCCTGCCACGGATGCCCATCATCTTCCGTATACCCTCCATGCCAAAGTGAGGGCCTTTGAAGTGCCTGATATACGATGGTGGAAGTGAGGCGTCTATCAGCCGCAAATGTTTCAACGCCTTCATACCGAAAATATTGCCGGCAATCCCGCTCAACAGCTGGACAGCATTTCCCTCTTCCCATAGTGCGAGTGGATAGGCGATCTTTGTATACCTCCCATCGATTTCAAAAGCGGTGGCCTGGAGTTGTTTCATACGTGGAGGGAGGGTAAAAAGAGTGGTCCATGTGCCTGTTGAGCTCTCGGAAGCGATCCTCCCCACCGCCTCTTCGTTGCTGATACCTGCAGCTGGCTCAAAATAGAACAGGCAGACAACCTCATCCTTCCCCGGTTCATAGCCGGTTTCCACAAATTCCATGTACCAGTCGATTCCCATTCGATTTCCGGTACCTACAGATGCAGGCAAGGATTAAAAGGCTTCCATTGATAAGGGACTGCTGAAAAATGGAATGAGAATGAGCCTGCAAGATGGGGCTTTCATCGTCTCGTACTCAGTAACACAAAGGAATGATCATATCGAAGGATTCCCTTGGTTTCGATAGTAAGTGAGGAGGGTACATCGGTACGTTTGAATCGTTCACTTTGTGCCATTGCCCGATCACAGTGCCATGCTGATCCTCCCTACCACGAAGGGATTATTTTATTATAGAGTGAAGAATTATTGTGTATGTCGCCGAGACGTCAGCCTCACCCCCATTCGCATGATTCCCGGTTCCGTCAGGGATCTAAGACCAGTCAGGACAAGAATCGTCACAGGGAACTGAACCAGCACCATCCCGAAGACCATCCTTATCCCCATCCTCCCCAACACCCTCAGACCACTGCCCCGAGAGATATCAGCTCCCGGGAGATGACCAAAGTGGTCTGTTCAGACTGTGGAAAAGAATGTGAAGTTCCGTTTAAGCCAACGCAGGGCAGACCCGTATATTGCCGTGATTGCCTTCCGAAGCACAGAACCCCTCGGTTCTAACCCCAGATTTTTCGTTACCTATTCACGAAACGACAGCACCCAGAAACAATACGAGCATGCAATAGAAACCTCTTTTCAAGCGGGATGGGTTTTTCCTCTCCTTGCTCCCATTATTCAGGTGCCAATATGGCGTTGGTGATACCGATTTTAGGTATGGGTATCTCCACTAGTCTCAGTGTAACAAGACCATTTTTTAGGGTAGTAAGGATAGAGAAAAAGTAGCTATTCTTAACAATATACTGTCATTTATTCCTATTTATCATACATTTAAAAACATATATCTACCATTAAATACTATATACCTGTGGTCAAAAATTCTATGACCGAACTGAGATTTAAAAAATCTGCTCCCCCCCTATCATCGGGATAATGGGGTGTGTATTCAACCCGGTTTGTGTGTATAGCAATGAAGTGTTATAGGTGAATACGATGGTCGATACGATCTATACCATTGAACAGGCAGCCGATGTCCTCCACATCAAGCCACGAACCATGAGGGAATGGATACGCCTTGGAAAGGTCAGGGCGTTTAAATTGGGGGACCTCGTGCGAATACACGATGAGGATCTGCAAGAATTTATTGATAGTGAGCGGAGAAAAAGCCGGAGAGGGAGTATATAAGGAGATGCAGTACCATGAACGGACAGGCAATGAAACTGCTCGATTTCACCGGAATGATAGAGTACCGAGTTGGTGAGTACTATTCTCTACCATCAACCACCCTGATAGTAAGGGAAAATTGGGAAGAGGTTCGCGGCAATGCAAAAGAATGAAGTGCGAAAAATGCAGTGGGAGATTGGCGAATCGCTCTTCTCTTCACTCCAAGATGGGAAAGTGCTCTCTGGCAATGTGAGCGAGATTATCCAAATCTGCGGTATCCATGCTAAGGGAAACGCCGTTGGAAAATTCCTCCAACGGGCGGAATCAATGCGGTATACGCCGTTTACGGTACACCGGACGCTCGTACCTAATTCCTCATATCATCAGTGCGCCTACCAAATTAAAGTGAGAGACAAATGGTGAGTCCTCTTCACCATTCATGATCCTGGACATTATAGACAGGATATGGAAAGATTGTCTATGCCAAAGACAGTGTGATGGATGCATAAGGGAGAGAAAGAATGTCCCGAAAAATGAACCATAGTGATGGGTGTAGCATCTGGATTCAGGAGCGAGCTCCCGAAGATATCGGACGTAGATCGCAAATGCGACGGAATTTGAGGAACGTGCAGGGCGATCATGAGTACGATGAACCTGTTTCTCCACGATGGCTCTAACCACCAATCCTGTATACCGTTGTCACTAGATGGCACTTGAGCTTGAGACTGCGTCGAAAATACGAATAACAGTTTATTTTTTTTCCTCCACAACGTGGGAGCTGGTGAGTAATAGACGAGTATTCAGAAAGTATATTGCCGCTTAAAATAATGGGGACATACCTTAAAGGAGGTGAGGGAATGGGCTTCAAACCAAAGACGGTAAAAGGGAATGATAAAAAACGGATGGGGGGAAGTGGAAAAGAGAGAACTCCAGCCCAAAAATGGGAGGATGAGAAAGGTATTCCAAAAAAGAAGGAACCGCATAAGAAATAGAATCCGCATTTAATTTTTTTAGAAGTATACAAAGACCACGATATCCCGGGTGTGATGATGAAAACGTCCGAACTACCCCATTATAGGCTCACGTGCCCCAAGTGTGGAAAACGATTCACGAACTCATCCAAGTACCTGAAACACAAAGAAAAATGTGGTCAAAAGGTGAGATAGCAACATCATTCACGACGTTGCAGTGTGGGGGTGCATAAATAAAACAATATGCCGGTGATGGTCCTCAATAGTACTCAGTACCAACATTCAGGCAACTGACGGGTGATGATTAAATATAATCAATAACCGGAGTTCGTTAGTACTCTTTATTTTCTTTGTTCTTTTTCAGCGGTTTGTATTCACCACAGCAATCGGACAATTTTATGGTGGGGAATTTCGTATCGCCATGTCCCCCATATTGGGGGGGAAATCGATGGCATTCACCCTGCATCTCGGGTTGATAGGGATCACGTATATAATAGCGACATGATTTGCATCCTTTCATCGATGGTCCCTCCGTTTCTGCGAGTTACTTCATCGCCGTACCATATCAATCCATTCCCTAGGTCGCAATATACCGTGCCCTTTTGACCGAATGAAATAATCCAGAGTAAGTTCCCATGTACTGTGTATTACATTATGAACCACAACCAGCTCCTCTGACAATTGGAAAAGGGCAGGTAGTGGTCTCATGACAATGAACCCCCGTAGTGTAGCGGTCAATCATACCGGCCTTTGGAGCCGGTGACGGCGGTTCGAATCCGCCCGGGGGTATGAGGATTCTTTTTTCGAACCATGACCTGAAATCCATTACTCAATGGGAGATACGGGTCAAATATTCTTTTTTTCTCTTCGGGACGATGGAGAGCATTATGATTCACAGAGCAGAATGGATACATGATGCATGAGCCTCCGGTCAAGAAAAATCTCTACTGGTGCCGGCACTGCCATGTGCCGCTTCTCGGCAGGAGATGCGCCTGTGGCCAGGAAGGAGTGGTAATCCCCCTCATCGAGCCCTATGATGTGAGGCCTGCGCTGAAGGCGGATATCCAGCTTATCACCTCAATGCTCCAGGAGCGGTTCGGTCCCATCATACTGCCCAGGATTCTGCTCCTGAACAAAGGGGGTGGGATTGACCGCAAAGACCTCATACTTGCTCACGGGGATAGATTCGGGTGGATCACGTTTGATCCGATCAGCCGCACGTCACGGTTGGATATAACGGCCGAAGCCCTCCCTCATATCCTGAACTCAGTGACGAAGGGAATACTTGACCTCGAAAAAACGGTCTCCAACCCTGACGACCTCGGGGGACGGAGGATCGGGGGAAAGCGGGTGAAGGTTGAGACCACCGAACCCGACGGCACCCTGATAGTGAAGTATCGCAAGCGGTATGGTACCGGAATCCTCCGCGACGGGTATGTTCGGATCAAAGAGCTGATGCCTGTGACACCGGTCACCATGCCGAACCCCAACTGGGATGTTGCGGTAGAACAGAACCGATTCCATCTGAAAAATCTCGAACGTCATGCTATCCGCGCTATACGCCAGCACATGAAAGACCGGCCCTGTGTAAATGTCTCCTTTTCCGGAGGTAAGGATAGCATGGCGGTCATGACCATCGCCAGAAAAGCGGGCGTGCAGGATGCCTTCTTCATCGATACCGGCGTTGAGTTTCCGGAAACTATCGAGTTCGTGAGAGCACAGCGGGTTACGATCGTCCCGAAAGGCGGCGATTTCTGGACGGCTGTTGAGAAAGCCGGGCCTCCGGGAAAGGATCACCGCTGGTGTTGCAAGCTCCTGAAACTGCATCCTCTCAAGCGGTACCTTGCCAGTACCGGACCATGTGTGACCATCCAGGGCAATCGGTGGTATGAATCGTGGAATCGTGCCGATCTCGATATCACCAGCCAGAACCCAGCGAACCCCCTCCAGCTAAACATATCCCCCATCCGGAACTGGCGAGCTCTTGAAGTGTTTCTCTATCTCCGCTGGCAGCACATCGACTACAATCCTCTTTATGACCGCGGGATCGAGCGGATTGGGTGTTATGTCTGCCCCTCAATGCTGGAGAGCGAGTATGAGGAGCTCAGAACGATGCATCCGGAACTTGCTGGCCGGTGGGATGCATTTCTCCAGCGATGGGCATATGACCACGGGCTTCCTAGTGAATATGCTCGCTGGGGGCTATGGAGATGGAAAGAGCTCCCCCCGAAAATGCAGGAACTCTGTCGGGATCACGGAATTGATCTGACCCAGAAGACGCAGTCCCGAAAGAGCCAACCCCAACCGGTGTGTGAGACGACCACTATGGAGAATGAAGAGATCAGGAAAGCATTCCCCCTTCTCGGGGATATCATCTATCTGGACAGTGCCTCAACGAGCCTCTCTCCGGAACCAGTCCTCCGGGCGATGATGGAGTTCGAGCACACCTACCGTTCCAATGTGGGCAGAGGAGTGCACCGGCTCGCCCAGATTGCTTCCCAGCGCTACTGGCACGCTCACCAGAAAATTGCCAGATTCATCGGGGCTGATCGGGGAGAGGTCGTGTTTACACGAAATTCAACCGAGGCAATCAATATGGTAGCCCAGGGCCTCTGCTGGAGACCTGGGGACGGCATCGTCACCACGGTGCTGGAGCACCATTCGAACCTTCTCCCCTGGATGCGGTTACGGCAGAAGGGAGTGGACGTAAAAATCATCGGTATCAATGCAGAGTACAGCCTGGATCTCGAAGGATTGGAGAAGGCAGTGACCGACCGGACGAGACTTGTGGCCGTCACCCATGCGTCCAATGTGCTCGGTGTACTTACTCCCGTGGAGGAGATCGCCCGCATCTGTCATGAGAGGGGGGCCTTCTTCCTCATCGACGGGGCACAATCGGTACCCCACCTCCCCACAGATGTCCGCAAGCTGGGGTGCGATTTCCTCTGCTTCTCGGGGCACAAGATGCTCGGGCCAACCGGAACCGGCGTGCTGTGGATGAAGGAGCCCATTCTCGAACCCCTACTGCTGGGTGGTGGAGTGATAGAGACCGTTTCAGAACAGGAGTATGTCCTCACGGAGGGGTACCAGCGATATGAGGCAGGAACCCCCAATATTGCCGGTGGCATCGGCCTGGGGGCTGCCGTTGACTATCTTGAAACCATCGGGATGGCACAGATCAGAAGCCATGAGCAGCTTCTCACTGAGCGTCTGGTCAGCGGGCTCCGCGCCATACCGAAAGTGAAGGTCTATGCTTCCGACGATCCGGCCCGCCGCATTGGGGTCGTCTCATTCACCATTGACGGGCTCGAACCTCACACTATTGCCAACATGCTCGATGAGGAGGCAGATATTATGGTCCGGTCCGGGCACCACTGCTGTATGCCCCTCATGCAGCACCTCGGATTGGAGAAAGGAACGGTTCGGGCGAGCCTCCACGTTTACAATCATGAGCAGGATGTGGATGCCCTGATCGCAGCAGTCGGGGAGATTGTGCGGGGGATGTAGCATGTACCGGGAAGTCCGGTGTATCAAAGTGGATGAGGGATCCTTCACCGCGACCGATCATGCGGTGGTTGAGGAAGTAGCGATAACGCTCACTGTGAATGGTCGGACGATGATGACTGCCATGGCGAGTCCGGATATGGTTGAAGAATTCATTGTCGGTTTTCTCTACACCGAACAGATCATCAAAAGCATCGATGAGATCGAATCAATCAAGAGGGAGAAAAATACCGTCGGTGTCCTGACCAAGAATCCGTTCAAGGTCATCGGTACAAAAAAGATCATCCTGAGCGGGTGCGGTGGCAGTTCCTCTTTCCTTGATACGAGGAAGCTGCCCCACATAGCATCAGAATTGGCGGTCACCCAGGATATGATTGTCCAGGGATTGAAACAGGTGATGAACTCATCGCTCCACCGCCTCACCGGGGGGGTTCACGTGATCGGACTGATGACCCGCAATAACCCTGTCCGCATCGCAGAGGATATCGGCCGGCACAATGCTCTTGACAAGGTTATCGGATTCGCCCTCAAAAAAGGGGTAGACCTGAGCGAGACCTTTGTGGTATCTTCCGGCAGGATATCCTCAGAGATGGTGAGAAAATGCCTTGTCGCCAATATTCCTATCATAGTCTCCCGCGGTGCCACCACCACCCTCGCGGTAGACATTGCCGAAACGACCGGTCTCTGCATTGTGGGGTTTGCCCGGGGGGGAAAGATGAATATCTATACCCATCCTGAACGGATCGAAGGTGCATCAGCCACTTATGCCAAAACCCCGAACGAATAGCTCATCCGTTCAACTGATCCGTTGATTGTTTCCTGCCGAGGGTGAGATATTCCAGAAATGCATAGTTTACCAACGGGTAGCCGTTTCATCAATTTTAAATAATTTCCCCCCTTCACCAATGGTATACGGAAGTGAACCCTATGAGTATGAAAGAGGAATATAGCCAGAAGCTGCAGGGCCGCCTTGCTGATCTCGATGCGGAAGCGAAGAAACTCGAGGCAATGGCTGTCGAGAAGGGGACGGAAGCGGAGAAGGAACTGAAGAAACTGATGGAGAAGTATGCGGCAAACCGGGAA
>JAJRCM010000119.1 GCA_028678965.1 Methanomicrobiales archaeon
ATGATTATTTTTAATACATAGGATGAAATGAGGGACCACCATAAAAAAGGAGATTATTCGTCCACTGAGGGGCGACGGAGTGTTTTAATCAGCTTGTATATAATGAATATCACGGTTCCAAGGGTAAGCAGGACCACAAAGTAAACGAGAAAATTCAGGTTGGTCTTTACCACGGGGATGGTTCCAGCATAGAATCCAAGGAGGACTATACTCACCGACCAGGCTATCGCACCTGAAATATTATATGCCAGAAATCGCCGGTAGTGCATGCATCCCACGCCCGCGAGGAACGGGGCAAAAGTCCGAACCATGGGAATGAAGCGAGCAAGAAAGATGGTCTTGCCCCCGTACCCTTCAAAAAAGTGTTTTGTCCGGTCAAAGTGCTCATCCTTGAAGATCCGGCAAAGGCGCGTCTTGAAGAGGTTCGATCCACAATAGCTCCCAATCCAGTAGTTAGCGGTATCTCCCAGTATCGCGCCGAGAATGAAAGCCCCAAGGAGCCACCAGATATTAAGGAGGCCGTTCGCTGCGCAGACACCCGCAACAAAGAGAAGGGAGTCACCGGGGAGATAGGGCGTGATCACAAAACCGGTCTCAAAAAAAATAATCACAAAGAAGATGAGGTAGGTAAAAAGGCCGTAATCCTGGATGACGAGGGGGAGGTTCTTATCGATGTTCAGAATAATATTGACGAGGTCGGGAATCATTGGTCAGGTATAAGGTAGGTAGCATGTCTACTTGAAGTCTGGGATAAGTACCATCCATACATGCATAACCCTTATCCTGCTCTGCGATTACATGGAACTACCAAGGTCGTGAACACGCATGGAGAAATCGCAACGGATTGAATACATGGGAATGTCACTCTTCGTCATCGGATTGCTCGGTATTCTCCTCTTTTTCTATATGGCCTATCTGCTGTTCGTGAATCAGGGAATACTGGGGTTCGCAGCGGGTTCAGATGCCGCAACAGGTTTCTTCACCTATCTCGCCCGTATCACTCTGCCTCTCGTCACGCTCCTCGTTGTCGGAGGTGTATCGCTCCTCATTGCCTCAAAAGGGATAGAGGTGTACAGCAGTGCAGTAGAGAAAAATCCCTGAAATGAGCAATCAAATGGGAGATATCCGAATCTCTCCTACCCCCCTATCCTCATATGAACCAGCAATCTCTTCTGCTTTCCGCACGAAAGAGGTGCTGAGGATTGTTCTTTTATGAACCTTGACCTCTTTGAGGGAATGACGCCCGCTGAGACCAGGAGTTACCTGGAATTCCTCCTCTGGCATTATCGGGTGGTCGATGCCTTCTGGTTTATCTATCTCGCCGAGCAGTTCGGACAGTCCACTGCAGAGTCCCTCAATGAAAAGGTATGGGGTCGGGTGGGAGGAATGGCGGCGAAAGATCTGATCTCCCGGTTCCACTTCAATGAACGGGGATTGAAGGGCTTTGTGAAAGCCCTCCGGCTCTATCCCTGGACGATGATCATTGATTACCAGATTGAAGAGAAAGACGATGAGATCATCATCTCTGTTCCCTCCTGCCCGACGCAGGAAGCGCGACTGCGGCGGGGACTTGGGGAATACGTCTGCCGCGAGATGCACAGAGCAGAATTTATTAGTTTTGCGAGGATGATCGATGAGAGGATCGGTGTTGAATGTCAGTTCGCTCCTCCGGATCCCCATCCACCCCACATGTTCTGTCAATGGCGATTTTTCATGACATCAGCACACGAAGCAGAACATAACTCTCAATGAATATCATGGATAATTCCACATGATCGATCATTTACTTCCAGTGGAAACAAAGGGGTAAGTTTATGCTTCGCTGCAGGAAGCTGCCATGCAGCATGTGGAGAGGCACTTCATAGCTTTCGATAGAAACAACGAGGAATGGATTATGGGAGACGAGATCGAGAAGGAGATACGGAAGCTCACTGCCCTTGCCAGGGAGCATGATGCGATAGCGATCCCTATCCGGAGCGAGGATGTGGTGGTTGCAGACTGGGTACGGTTTAAATGCCGTTTCGGTTGTAAGGGATTTGGGAAGCATATGGGCTGCCCACCGTACGGGCCCACGGTGGAGGAGACGCGTCGCATGGTGAGGGAGTACCATATCGGTCTCCTCCTCCGTTTTGATGGCATCCCTGGTCACCGGCACCTGAAGCCGGAAGAAATACCGGAAGATTTCCATCCATTCTACCGTGACCTGATCCTCTGGGTAAATTCCACTGTCCACCTGATTGAAAAAACCGCTTTCTACGATGGGTTCTACAAGGCATTCGGTCTTGGGGCGTACCCCTGCATCTACTGTGAGCACCAGCATTGTGTGGCGGAAGAAGCAGAGGGTATGGTGGATGAGAGTATTCGGAGAAAGTGCCGGCACCTGGATCTTGTCCGGCCCACGATGGAGGGTGCAGGAATTGATGTTTTCGCTACCGCCCGGAACGCAGGATGGGAGCTGCGAACGATACCCTGTAAAGATCTGGAATATGGGAAAATCGTCCACGGAGATATCATCTCTATCGGGCTCGTGCTGCTGGAGTGAAGACAGGTTTTCGACATACTATTTTATAAGCTGAAAGTCTAGTCACCTGCATGAGGAACCGTGTGATGCGATCGGTTCTCAGGATGGTCATGATGGTCTTCATTCCAGGTATACTACTTTCCTCCGGGTGCATAACCGATACCTCCCGAGCCCCGGAGAAGACGGGTGCTACAATAAACCTCTCTTCTGATGCGTTCCGGAATGGGGGAGAAATTCCCCCTGTCTATACCTGTAAAGGACAGGACATCTCCCCCCGCCTGACCTGGGAAGGAGTACCAACCGGCACAAAGAGCATCGCACTGATCATGGACGATCCCGATGCCCCCGGGGGTACGTTCAGCCATTGGATCATTTACAATATCCCCCCCGAACTCAGAGCTCTTCCCGCTGCAATCCCCTCAAACCAGAGTCTCTCTGACGGGAGCCGTCAGGGGATCAATGACTTTCGCCGAACAGGATACGGTGGTCCCTGCCCCCCTTCGGGTAAATCGCACCGGTATTATTTCCGGCTCTATGCCCTCGATACTTTTCTCCCTCAAACCGGTAGTCTAACAAGGGACACGCTCTTAAAGAGCATTGAGGGGCATGTGATCGGCAAGGGCGAGCTGATGGGTTTTTTCAGGCGGTAAATGGAGCGGAGGAGGAATCATCAGATGCCCCCCTTCCCATTATCCGTCATCTCCCCCGCCACCGCTTTTCTGCTGAAATTCTCTACAGGAGGAGTGTGTGAACACTGCGGAGGGCATTGTACCTGTGATCATCTCGAACTCCATCATCTTCCGGGAAGGATTGCACCCGTTCAGGAGAATAATTACCTGATAGTCTGCCGTGCCTGCCACTGGTATATCCACGCCATGATGGTTCCTGCACCACAGCAGCAGGTACTCGCAGAACAGCGCTCCCCTGCAAGGAAAAGGATATTTCGCACTATTCTCCGTGGTCAAAAAATTCAAGGAATTCCTCCTTATCGAAATCCCCTGCGTTTTCTATGGTCTGAATCCAGCAGGTACCCCCCTACCAAGACCAGGCTACAGGTCAATTGAAAAAAAGTGGGAATCGGGATGACATGAACGGGACATGTCTCTCCTCTTCAGGCAGATGAGAGATCCTCCGACCCACATTCGGGACAGGAAGGATTCTCTGTTGCATCAGAGAATTCCTTCCCGCAACGGTTGCACCGGTACTCTCTCTCACCCGTATCGAGGATAGTTACCTCAAACGGTCCACCGGCTGAGCACATCAGGAACACCTTCCGGTGGGGGAGAATTGGTACCTCCCCTATATGAAACTGACTCATCATCGGAAGGTCTTTGGTCAATGGTGTCTATTCTGGAGCTGGTGAGTATGGAGAACCCCGTCCACTTTTTCAAACAGGATCGCTACGGTGCCCTGAACGGGATTATGCTGGTGGAAACATCACCGGGTCGGGCCACCGTGAGGATGACCATTCGAGAGGATCACCTGAACAGTCACGGTACGGTGCATGGTGGTGCGATCTTCACCCTGGCCGATACAGCTTTTGCTCTGGCCTCAAATTCCCATGGCATCCCCGCCGCAGCGATCAACGCCCACATCTCTTTTATGAAAGCGGTGCGAACTGGTACTCTTGTCGCTGAAGCGGAAGAATATGCCCTGAACCCGAAACTTGCGACCTATACGGTCAGGGTAAACGACGAGCGTGGTGAAAAGATCGCGATATTTCAGGGAATGGTGTACCGCAAGAGTCCGCGAAAAGAATGAAAGCCACACACCGGCCGCGTTGAATGAGGAGCAGGGTACCAAGGTAACCATGGTGCTGACAGTAGAGGTGATTGAGGGTATCAGTGCCCACATTTCAGAAAATATCGATGTGGCAATTGAGGAGCAGCTCCGCATCAGAGAGCTGTTGATACTCGAACCCAAGGTCACAACCGATGCTATCAGGACAATTGCTGGTGTCGATGCAGCCTATTCAGATAGGGAAGTGATCGCTGCAGCGGTGAATCTTTCCTATCCCGAGGGGGCTATCATCTCTGAATCGGTGATAAGGGAACCGGCTCTCGTTCCTTACCTGCCAGGGCTCTTTGCGCTCAGGGAAGGTCGAGCGGTTCTCAATGCCCTTAGGCGTCTCTCCAGCGCACCGGATATGATCATGGTTCACGGCCATGGGTACGCTCATCCACGGAGGTGTGGTCTTGCCAGCCATGTGGGGATCATCCTTGATCGTCCAACCATGGGAGTCGCTGACCGGCTCCTGGTGGGAGAGATATCAACCCTCCCCCCTTTTCGGGGTTCAATGGTGCCGGTCATCGATCGCGATGAGGTGATTGGAATGGCAATCCGTACCAAGGAAAATATCAGGCCGGTTTATGTGTCTATTGGTCACCGGACAAATCTGGACCAGGTGGTAGATCTCACCCTCGCTACAACGGGAGAGCACCGACTCCCAACACCCCTGTGGCTCGCTGACCAGCGGGCTCGACAGGCCAGGACGATCCGGGGGAAGAAATGAGCCAGTCCAATGGGAACACTCCCTCCCTGAATGATCCTGCAGAGATCAGCGACTTTGAACCACACCCCTCCCTTTTCCGTATCTTCCAGGAATTCCTCGTACTGGGAGCCACAGCCTTCGGTGGGCCGGCAATGGTTGCCTACATCCGCAAGTTGGCGGTTGAGAAACATCGCTGGATGGGTACATCTGATTTCCAGTCGGGGCTTGCATTCTGCCAGATAATTCCTGGTGCTACCGCCATGCAGGTAGCCGGGTATGTCGGTCTCAGGACCCGTGGCTTTGCGGGCGCGGTTGTTGCCTATGCCGGGTTTGCATCTCCAGCCACGATTCTGGTGATAGCCCTCTCTTCTCTGTATCTTTCGCTCCATACGCTCCCACCCTTCATGTCCATCCTCCAGGGCCTCCGTCCGGTGGTGGTGGGAGTTATTCTCTACGCGGCCGTCTCTCTCGGCCATCCACTGGTAAGAGGCATGCGGGAGGTGGGGATCGCCCTTGCAGCTGCCGCCTTGCTGCTTCTTGGGATCCACCCCATTCTGGCGATCCTATCAGCTGCTCTTCTGGGGTGTGCCCTTCTTTCGGGGTTACCTGAAGAAGAGGTGACGAGGTCATCATATCTTCTCCCCGTCTCCCCCCACACCCTCATTGCAGCTCTCGCGTTCATCATCGCTGGGGTGGTGGCGATGGCGTGGGTGCAACCACTACTCTTTCACCTTTTTATCTCCATGTTCCAGGTGGATCTCTTCGCCTTCGGTGGCGGGTTTGCAGCCTATCCTCTCATGTATCATGAAGTGGTAAGGGTCCAGGGCTGGATGGATGAGAAGACGTTTCTCGATGGGATAGCAATCGGTCAGGTAACGCCAGGTCCTATCATTATTACCGCGACTTTCATTGGATTTGTCGTGGACGGGGTGGCTGGCGCGCTCATTGCCACCATCGGCATTTTTATTGGATCATTCTTCCTCCTCGTCGGGCTCTTTCCCTTTTTTGACCGTATTCAGGGTTCCCCGCTGGTAAACCGTGCGGCACGAGGTATTCTCCTCTCTTTTCTTGGACTCCTGGCAAGTGTCTGTATTGGCGTTGCTTTCGCCATTTCATGGAATCCGATAACGGTTTTTCTAGCTATTGGATCTTTTGTAGCGCTTCTGATGGGCGCGGAGATTCTGTGGGTGATCGTTGGTGGCATCCTCATCTCCCTCATCCTGCTCTGAAGGCACTAGCGGAAGAGGAAGAGCACTGGTTTGATAGAGGCGGAAGGTAAGTACTAGGCATGGCTGTCCAGGTGTTCGGGGTGGAGGGACTCCCTCTGATCAATAAAGGGGATGATATCATCGCGATGATCTGCGATCGTGTCTCCTTCCAGGATGAAGATATGCTCTGTGTTGCCTCCACCATCTACTCCAAATCGAAAGGGTACACCCGCCCTCTCCACACGATCCGGCCGGATAAGCGGGCGATCAGGATCGCAGCCCATGATCATGAGGATCCCCGGTTTGTTCAGGCAGTGCTTGATGATGCGGCCGAGGTAATCCTCGAAGAGCCATTCATCCTTTCCCAGATGTCCTGGGGACATATCGGGGTACGATCCGGTGTGGACCGGAGTAATATTGAGGATGGTTTCGTGATCCTCTTACCCCCCAATCCCATGGCTGCCGCCCAAGAGCTACGGGCTCGTATCCGAGGGATCTCGGGAAAAGAGGTAGGGGTGATAATTACCGATACGGTGGGGCGAGCCTTCCGCCGAGGGCAGACGGGAAACGCCATTGGCTGGAGCGGGATGCCGGCTATACGCGACTTTCGGAAAGATCATGACCTCTTCGGCCATGAATTGAAGATCACTGAGGAAGCAGTGGTCGACGAGATCGCAGGGTTTGCGAACTTCATCATGGGAGAGAGCAATCAGGGGATTCCGGCAGCGGTCTTTCGCGGATGCGGGAGATGGAAGGGACATGACAACCTCTACTTCAAGGGTGAAGAGGATATCATACGACAGGCACTCCATACCTTCGAACAGGCAAAAAAGAAACAATAAATCATTCGTATCGATTTTTTTTCGTACAATGTTTTTCTGCGTCGTTCCCCAGTACTTGTACATGAATTATGTATATATATAATTAGATAGAAGCTTACTTCCACATGGTACAAGACGTCGTCGCAGAGATGCTGCAGAAGATTGAGGCGGATACCGTTAAGTTCATCCGACTCCAGTTCACGGACATCCTGGGCCAGCCCAAGAATGTCGCCATTCCCGTTGAACAGGTAGAGAAAGCACTCACTGATGGGATATGGTTCGATGGGTCTTCTATCGAGGGATTCGCAAGGATTGAGGAGTCGGATATGCTTCTCAAGCCTGACCCGGCCACTTATGCGATCCTGCCATGGCGACCGGCGGATGCACGGGTGGCCCGGTTCATCTGCGATGTCTATACTTATGGGAACAAGCCTTTCGAAGGTGACCCGCGGTATATCCTGAAAAAGACTCTCGCTGAAGCAGCAAAGATGGGATTCACCTTCAACACCGGTCCAGAATGTGAGTTCTTTCTCTTCAAAATGGCGGACGGATTGCCTACCACCCAGTTCCAGGATAGCGGTGGTTACTTTGATCTTGCACCATCAGATGCGGCGGAAAATGTGCGCCGGGACATTGTTCTTGCTCTTACTCAGCTGGGTCTCCAGATCGAGGCCTCTCACCACGAAGTGGCGTCCAGCCAGCATGAGATCGACTTCAAGTACGGGGATGCCCTGAGCACCGCTGACCGGGTGATTACCCTCAAGTTCGCCACAAAAACACTTGCCCTCAAAGCAGGCCTCCATGCGACCTTCATGCCCAAACCGATTGCCAGGATCAATGGTTCCGGGATGCACACCCATGGATCGCTCTCCAGGGATGGGAAAAACGCATTTTATGACCCCAATGCCCCGCGACAGCTATCGGATATGGCACGGTATTATATCGGTGGACTGCTTCGGCACGCAAAAGCCATAACCCGGGTGGCAAATCCGACTATCAATTCCTACAAGCGGCTGGTGCCTGGCTATGAGGCACCGGTCTACATTACCTGGTCCGCAAACAATCGTTCAGCATTAGTACGGGTCCCGGCAGCCCGTGGCAACAGCACCCGCGCTGAGTTCAGGAGCCCCGACCCTACCTGCAATCCCTACCTTACCTTCGCGGTGATGCTCGCGTCCGCCCTTGATAGTATCAAGCACAAGATTGAGCCCCCTGAACCAACGGATATGAACATTTACCACCTGACCAAAGAGGAACGGAAGAAGATGAATATCGAGATGCTCCCGGGGAGCCTCACTGAGTCCCAGGAACACCTGATGAAGGACCGGATCCTCTGTGATACACTGGGTTCCCACGTCGTAGAGAACCTTGGCCGAATCGCTGAGATTGAGTCCGATGAATACCGGCTCGCGGTGCACCAGTGGGAGCTGGATCGATACCTGGCAAACTATTAACTCATTCCCCTTTTTTCGCTTTGTTACTTTGTTTACTAAGTTCCCTGCCTGAACGTTGAGTCCGCATGGAAAAGGATTCTTCAGGAGAGGGCTGATGGGACACATCATATGATGTAGTACGTCATACGACGCGGCCGGTACTTGTTCTCCACCAGAAAAAAGGGAAGTCAGAGTCCAAGGAGGGTGGGATAAAGAGAATCACAAAATAAACAACCATTGCCACAAATCCCATCGATAAACCTATTTTTGCCCATTCCTTGCTGGTAATACGCAATTTTCCTGCAGCAATGATATTTGGGATATTGCCCGGAATCAGCATTCCCCCTGCAATCAGGAGAGCCAGTCCCGAACTCCGGATCTGGAGCTCAGCGAGGGCCGGGCTGATGATTGCAGCGGTAAGGGTTGCGTTGTCCAATACCGCGGACACGGAGTTTACCCAATAGAGCGCTTCCGAGGGGATATGGATGATATAGGTGGGGATGATAGGTTTGAATCCCTCACCAAGGAAGATAAGAGCCATGATAACTAGGAAGATCTTGACCGCCCGAACCACGACCTCCTGGAGCGTTTCACGGTACGCCTCACAGGCGACTGCCCCTCCATCATTGTTCGACGAACGCTGCAGAAGGGCTCCGAAGTACCCCGCAGGCAAGGATGCCTGGTAAGAGGTAGGGCACAGATTACTTCAACGAGGATGATCGCTGCAATGATCGCAGAGATGACAC
>JAJRCM010000120.1 GCA_028678965.1 Methanomicrobiales archaeon
CCAGGAGCTCATCACCACCGCGGCACCCTGCCCGCCGGATAGCAGAGAAGAGGTGAATGGTTCTCGCGAGTCCCCCATCATACCCCGTTCCCGGGTCAAGTACCAGGTCGGAGAGACCGTATGCATGGAGCGTCCTGACAAGGGAACGGAGCAGAGCGACGTCCTGGGAACCCGCAACTGCGAGAGGACACTGGAACCGCAGGGCAAGCTCGGCCATACTGGCCCAGTTCTCCTGGGTTGCTGCATAGATGAGCGGCCGTCGGTTGCTGACCTTCTGCAGCGCGGAATCAAGCACCTGGCGGTTGAATGTGCAGAGGATCAGGGGATAATCGGTGAGTGCTATCACCCGTTCTGCTGCGGCAGTATAGGTCACGGGATCCTGCGAGGTGCACCTGAGTGCGATTCCATTGAGGGTCAGGGTTCGTCCAATATAATTGAAGGAGAATGTCTCGATCGCCCTGACCCGCTGCTCAAGTTCGTCCGCGGGAAGCGAATCATCGATATCGATGAAAATGGGGGGCGGGTTATGGTAGGTAAGCTCATGACGGTAGACGACGTACTTCCCCCCGACCTTCACCGCTTTTTCGCCGGTCCCGATGATCACGGTTCTGATGGGAGGTGCCAGAAGTTCCTGGAGTTGAGCATAGGTTGAAGCATACTCCGTCCGGAGGAGGGGAGGACACTCCTCCATCGTTCGTTCACCGTTCACCAGTTTGGTGGCGAACGCCATACAGTTCGATTCTCCGCACTCCTTGCAGTTTGTTCTCGGAAGGAGTTTGTAGACATCGATGGGACTTATCTCCCGGATATTCTTTCTCACACGCTCAGCTCCTCATGATCGTCCAGTCGCTGAGCGGGGCAGGGGCACTTTCGGAAAAGGCGGACAACCCTTGGACAACCTCTCGCATTGTACGGACAGCAGCAGGGTGCATCATCATGAACAGGTCCACACCGGCAAAGAGGAGGGTGAGCGCGGTGATTGTCTCCCAGAGAGGACCACGATACTCTTTGGGTCCATACAGGGGATCCATCGCGATCCACGCTTCCCGTGCCGCCCAGGCATTGGTTGACGCTGAGACAACCGGGTGCTGGAGTTCCGCATCCCCCATCAGGGCGGCAAATCGTGCCCGTTCGTAGATAGTGAATGAATACTCTAAGCCGTAGCCCAGGGCTGTCGTGGTAAGATCCATGACGATATGGTCGGGGGGAAGGTACTCGTACAGACGCCGGTTCAATTCTTTCGCAGTGTTCAGTTCAAGCCCGGTGAACGCGAGTATCAGCTGGTCGTACGTTTTTGCTGCCATGGCGACTTCTTCGAGGGTTTTTGATTCAACCATGTCCATGGTAACGGAATTTAGAACGACCCGTTCACCAGCGGCGACCTCCGCCACCTTGGCAAAGACTGCGGCATCTTTTTTCGGTTCCCCACATCCCCCAATAATGAGGGGCACGTCCACTGCCTGAAGGATATTCTCTACGGTCGTTGCAGCAACCCGAGGACTGGTATCTGCGATGAGAGGATCGGTACTCAACAGGTGAATGGTGACGATGTCAGCCCCAAACTTCTGCACATTCAGCCGAGCCCATTCTGCGGGATCCTCCATCACATCGAGGATATTCTCCTTGAGGGTTTTAGGCATCGAGACATAGGTATCGAACACGTCGAGAGCAACCGGGGGCTGGTGGGGACTATGCACCTCAGATGAGGTGAACGGGGGTGTCGTTGACCCCCCAATGGTTACTGTCGTTCGGCGGCTGCCCCCCTCTGCCCGGGTTGCGCCGAGGGTAACTTCCCTTACCCGTCCTGGATAGGATTCCTGGATTGGAGTGAAGCCTTCCAGTAATAGTTCGGTCGGGAGAGGGAATTGGGGGGGTGTTGCCGGTACGAGGGATCCCTGCTGGAGCCAGAGATCGAGGTCACCTATCTCCATTTCGAAATTCTCGAGTTCCACTCGATCGACCACCGAGAGGATTTTGAGGAGCCGAAGCCCAAGCTCCTTGATGAGCTCACTCTCATTGACCGGTTTTCTCTCTTCCTCAGCCACGACCTTCACCCTTTTTCGGTTTCTGCGGGCGGAGTGGCTGTAATATCACCTTCTCCGCTGTTATCCGTGCATTTTTCAGGATAATACGAATCCCTCCCTGAGTAATAGGAACTTCTCGCGCAGTAAATACCTGAAGCCCTCCTTCGGGAACGGGTTCGGCGACCAGTTCCTTCTTCCATCGCTGAACGACGGGGTGTTTCTTCTCCTCAAGAAATGCTCGGAGCGATTCAAGCGTGGAGACATCCTTCTCGGTCGCTATTTTATCGTAGATATCGGCGGGGATGTTCTCTTTCATCCGCTCTTTGATCTCGGACGGCATCCACACGACTGCCCGATACCCCCCATCAGCTTGGAGGAAGCGGGGCGATCGCATATACTCCAGCGAAATACCGTGAAAGCCCTCCACCTGTCGTCCTCCTGCAGTAGAATCCGCCATAGTGGAGAACGGGAGACCATTGACGGTTGGGTCGGGGAACCTTCGATGAACGATCCCAAATCCCTCGACTTCGGGGATGTAGAATGCTATCCCCTCAAAACAACCGCATGAGGTATGCGGGCGCCCGAACGCACTGTACAAATATATCTGGTTGATCTCGCCGAGGGACTTATTCTTCGCACTCTCGTTGACACCTGAAAATTCCCCCCGCACCGGGTCCAGACACTCCCCCTTTTCAATAGGGAAGATGGGTCCTTTGGGATCGATGGAGGCGGCAGCTCTCCCATCGAACCAGCTGATGGCCCCGCAGTTTGCGTAGCGCTGTGGGGTGATGACGCAGATATGGGAGGGAGCGAACGACTGGCAGAGAGCGCACCCGTAAAAGGTATCCACCTCATCATCGGTGAGCCCTCGAGCTCGTGCGTCCCGTTCATCATATATCTTCCTCGCTTCACGGTATATTTCTTCGACCCTGAAGGGATCGGTCAGGAAGGTTACCTGCATCTTCTCAATAATGGGGAGCTCATTCTTGAAGAGGGTGAGGAGCACTTTCCCTACGAAGGTGAACGAGTTCAACCCTTTTGCAAATGCTCTCTTCGAGATACGAATCCAGATATCGTAGCGCTGGTTCAGGTGCATGACTCCCTGGAGGTAGTTGCTGAACTCGTGTATTCGCCGTTCAAGCACACCCTCGATAGCTTCTTCGAGTTTCGGACCGGCGACCTCGATAAGAATCCCGAAAGGATTGCTCGTTCCCTCCCCCATCTGACTGAGATCCGGCCCGATGACCTGGATCTTGCCATCCTCAATTTTGTCCGGTGTGAGGACCCTCACCAGCTCGAATTTTTCTTTGACATCTGGCCCACCGAGCTCAAGGTACATGTCCTTCCTGCGGATTCGTTCTCCCTCATGAACCACCCCTACCTCAACAGGAATATCCTCAAACATGCTCGTCACTCCCCAAGGTCGCGGATGATTGCCTGTAGGTTGATGATCCAGTCCTTGATGGAGATATTGGGAAATGACCAGTTTGCATTCGGGTGATAGACATTATCGAGAGTCATCGTTTTGAGGTGAGGTGCGAAGTTTTTCAGGCCGGAGAGGAGGGTCCAGGCAAGCGAGTAGGGAAGGCCAGCAAACATAGCGAGATCGTAGGGACCGTTCCCATCGATCCCCTTCCAGGTAGGGTCTGCGAGACGGTTGCCTATGTCCACTGCGGACATGATGCTAGCAGGAGTGAACCTCCGACCAAGGAACGCATTTCCCGTGTGGGCGGTAGCGACAACCGGTATACCGGTATTTGTCGCAAGATCGATCACGTAATCAATCAGTTTCTTATCTTCCATCTCGATCTCAGCCGCGAGATGCCCAATAACCAGGATAGGTCGGCGTGCCCGTCGGATCATCGCTTCCGCAACCTCGGGCTTGGTGATCAGGGAGGCCCGTTTGGGTCCCCCCACCTCTGCCGTCATCCATGCCTCGTTGTTCGCCATCAGACCTTCACCTTTGCCTTACGGATCATTCGGGGGAGGAGTGTCGGATCAGGAATTGTCCGTTCCTTCCACTGTTTCTCATTGAGCATCTTCACGATCTCATCTTTCATGGTGATGGGGACATCCGCCATGGTGCGGACGTAGAGATGAACGTCATCAGGAATGCTTCCGAAGTTCCGCTTATGGAGATCGACATAATTGGTCAGCTTGATAGCCCTTCCCTTGGAGGTATCATTGGGACGCATGCACAGCTTGGCAATCATCACCATAGCTTCCTCCTTCGTCTCCGCTGCGACAAAGAGGTGTTCTGGGGCAGGACTGGTGTATACTTTATCACCGGTTCGTGCATCATAGGTGTACCACAGCTCCTCCTTGTCCCGGCGGCCGAGCAACATACGCCGGTACTTGGTACCGTGGGGACCCACCACGACTGGAATCCCCAATCTCCAGAATCCGCTGGCGATAGCCGCCGCTTTCTGGGTCATCGCTCCCCAGGCAACACCCACCGCCCCGACACGGTTATAGACATAATCGGCAATTTCTTCGTAGTTACCCCGCAAATTCCTCCGGGCAAAAATACTCGCTATCTTAACGGCAGCGCCAGCAATATGAGCATTCGAGACACAGGATCCCACATTAACTACCCCTCCTGCCTCGAAGGACCCGGGAAAGAGCTCGTACGCGGTTTTACCTTCATCATTTTTGTACATGCCAGCAGCAATTGCAGCGCATCCTGAGGTGCAGACAATGTAGCGACGCTTTGCAAACTCAATCACCATTTCTGCAACCTCCTTCCCCCCTTTGGGGAAGTTCGGGCACCCGACGAATGCAACGACCCCGGGGATCTCACCGAGAACAATCGGACCTCCAACCTGACGTATCTCGATATCCTGGATGGCTCCGCGTCCTGCGCGGATCTTGTACTTTTCCTCCTTCACCTTCTCCTGAGCGGCCCCGAGTATCATGCTGTGAATGGGTATCTTCTGAGGGCAGGCCTGCTCGCATCGGGCACACCCGACGCATTCGTCATACATTTCCTCGAGAAGTGCAAAGTTCCCTTTCCCCGCGGCCTTCATAGCCTCAGGAATGGCTGCATCATTAGGGCAGGATCGCCGGCACTCCTTGCACTGGTTACACTTTCGGGCAATCTCTTTCAATTCCTCCTTTTTAGGAAAGAAACCCATTTTTTTGCGTTTCGGTGCAACCTGGATGGCGGTCTTTGTTGCGACCTCCCCCACCTGATTCGTCTCAAGAATGAGAACACCGGGTACTTTTTCGCTCACCATATCGGCCACGATATCATCCGGCCGGTCATTCGTTCGATCTTCGAGGCCGAGGCAGTTTTTCTGGTTGGTCGCGATGAGCGGTGCATGAATCCGCTGGGCTTCGATGAGAAGGTCCGCTCTCACGCATTGTTCATCCACAACAATGACATCCGGTACCCCGCTGCGCACGTAGCGCAACTGCCACGAGATAGGCCCTATTATCTTCGCTTTCGGGGTGTATCTCGAGATGTCGAGCGAGGTACAGCATATCCCGGTGAGCTCCACCTCCTCGGTAAGCTTGGTCTTCTGGAGATAATCGACGATGTTCACCGCCGGGGGGACATTGTGACCAACGACAAGAATTACCGGCTTTGAAGTATCCACCGCCCCCATCCCCAGCTCAATGAGAGGAGTTTCCTCCTCCGCCTTCGGGAATCCGAATGCCGATATCTGGGCGATATCGGCGACCTCCATTGCTACTTGGTCAATCATCCCGGCATGGAACACTTTTGACTCAAAGTCCACACTGCTTCCTTCCTGCCCGGTGTGGGTGACCGCGAGCAACTGGGTGAGCTGGTTCTCAAGGTAATCAAGCACCTCGTCTAGATCACCGATTGTTTCCGGTTTTATGCCGCAGACGAGCCGGATGAGTGGTGCCTCCACCTCGACATTGTGACCCCCTACATCGAGGGGGTGATCCTTTCCAAATTTCTCTGAGATGCTGGTGACAAGTTCCCGGGCATGTCCGATGTGGGTGGCAGCACCGATACAGACCGTGATGAGGACCGTGCGTGACTGCTGGGCAGGCATGGAGATACCGCACGCACCGCGTTTCGGTCCGGTCAAGTCACACTTCCCCTGAGTACACAAGCAGCACATGTCGCAGAACGGCATGTAAAATGGTTTATACCGTTCCAGGAGTTTCTTGTCCCACTCACGGAGCGTTGTCAGGCTGGGGAAGGGGGTAGGACCCATCGGCTCCTCCCACTTCTCCTCTTTAGCTTGACCAATGGAGAGTTGAAGATCCTTGATATTCCCAAAATCCGTTTTTAATTCTCCTATTTTCATTTTCAAGCCTTTTTTCTTCACAATTCACCCAGCCATGTATCCGTAGGTAGATCTCAACAAGGGCACTATTTCAAGTTTGTCTTATGGCATCTCGAATAAAGACGATGGCGCCTCACCCGTTCCCCGAATTCTGGCGCACACTGGGCAGTGAGACCAGACATGATCAGAATAAAAAGGTTGGCGGTCACGTTACGTATCCTATCCGCTTCAGGATATTTCTGACCGATTGGTATCCTGGCGAATCATCAGGAAGTTCAAGAAGGGATTTGCCCCCAAAGACGAACTCTGCTACCATCCTGTCGTTGGCGATTGTTCCGATGTACTCTACCCCCTCGATTGTTTCGGCACGGGGGACATTCTCTCTCTGGCACATGAATCCTCCGACAATCGAAAACCGTTCAAACTCGATATGAACCTCCCGAGCGATTCGTAATGCCCGTCGTACATTATCGAAAGACTTTTTTGACGGCCCGACCACATCAAAAATCTCATTCACCTTGGTAACCACCCGCCGATTGAGATGTTCAAGGCCAGCTGGTGAATCAATTAGGATGTATCGGTACTGTTTGATAATCGAACTCAGTGCATTTTTGAGGGCTGCATCCGGCAGGCAGTAGCAACCCTCTACCCATTTCGTACCCACTGCCAGAAGGTCGAAGGTATCTCCCTCATAGAGCGACTTCTCCCAGATCTTACTCTCTATTCGCTCGGTGGGGGATACACCGACGGTAGTTCCCCCTTCTTCAAGGAATGTTTCTGCCAGCAGTTCAGCGATAGTCTTTTTTTGCTCTCTCTCAAGGTCAACTCCCACCATTTCGGCGAGACTCTGATCGGGATCAACATCAACGAGAAGGAGAGGTGTATCTTTTTGTTCAACGAAGCACTTTGCCATCAGGGCGACGAAGCTTGTTTTACCGGTCCCACCTCTTCCAATAGTAACGATGATCGTCGGTGTATTCCTTTTCTTTGGTAACGACATTAGAACAGCTCCTCAATATCCTTCCCCAGCTTCGTGATTGCCGAAAGGGCAGGTGATTCTGGGATGGTAAGTGGACTTTGGCCGCGCACTTCGGCATCAGCAATCGCCTGATCGTATGGTATGATGCCCAGTAGCCCAATATCAAGATCCCGGGAAAATGCATCAACCTCGTTTGCGAGGAAGGTGCCGGTAATCCTGTTCGCAATGAGGTGGATCTGAGGAATATGTCCGCGGGCAAGATTTGTGATGGATCTGGCTGTCTCCAGTGATTTTCTGCTCGCATCGGTGACGATGAGGAGCGTGTCGACGTGCTCCGCGGTCCCCCTTCCCAAGTGTTCCACTCCGGCTTCCATATCCATCACCACCACCTCGTTCCGTTCAACGATGAGGTGCTGGAGAAGATTCCGTACCAGGCTGTTCGCAGCACAGGCACATCCACCACCCATTGAACGGACCGATCCCATCACGATGAGGTCGGGCCCTAAAGGCGTTTTCAGCGCATAATCCTTTATCACATCGTCCACCTTAAAATGAAGCCGATAGACACCGCTATACTCAGTCCCTGTTTTTTCTTCGATTAGTTGTTTATTCTCTGAAAGTGGGATGATCTCCCGCATACGTTCGGCGGACAACCCGAGAGTAATACCGAGATTGGGAGATGAGTCAGCATCAATGGCGATTACTTTTCGTTTCTTCCCTGCAAAGTAGCACGCAAGACCGGCAGCAATAAGGGTCTTTCCCACGCCTCCTTTTCCGGATACAGCTATTTTCATTCCAAATCCTCTCTTTCTCCAAACTTGGATCAAGGAATTCCCTTTTGCAACAAGAGACATTCGGCTCTGTAGAAAACTTGAATAACTATAGTATTCCTCTTTTCGACCGAAAAAGCTAAGGTAACAGAAAAAGAGCAAAAAAAGAAAGGAGGTTACGCTGCACCAGCAGCGTCGTAGACCTGACAGAGGTAGCGTGCCTCAAATATCATAACAGGTGCGATAAAGACGAGCTGGATGATCATTCCGAGAACGGGGATCATTCCAAGGATCCAGATGATGATCTCGACAACAATTAGGGTAACAATCAAGACGACCAGCGAGATGATGTAA
>JAJRCM010000121.1 GCA_028678965.1 Methanomicrobiales archaeon
AAGTAGCGAGCCCTGACCTCAGGCTCGCTATCGCCCGCGCCAAAGCCCTGGTTGAGGGACGTATCGAGGCGGACGGCGTCTTCATCGCGACGTGCTTCCGGTGTGCGGAGGCTGCCATTGTCAGGAATGAATTACGGCGGTACATCCACGAAAATTCCAGCCTCCCCGTGGTCAGTTATTCATTCACTGAACGGACCACTGCGGGTACCCTCCTCACCCGGATGGAGGCGCTCACCACTATCGCACGGCGACGGGCACTCCTGGCACGGGAGACCCAGTCTGGTCTCACTCTCGGTGTCGACAGCGGATCCAGCACCACCAAGGCAATTGTGATGAAAGACAACCGCATCATCGGGAGGGGGTGGATACCCACTACAGAGGTACTCAACAGCGCCGATGAGGCGATACAAAAGGCACTCCAGGAAGCGGGTGTCAGGATAGAGGAGATCCAGGCGCTCGGAACCACCGGCTACGGGAGGTATCTCGTTGGACAGCACCTCAAAGCGGACCTCATCCAGGAGGAACTCACTGTCAATTCCAAGGGTGCAGTCTATCTTGCTGACCGGCAGCGTGGCGCATCAACGGTCATTGACATCGGGGGGATGGATAACAAGGCTATAGCGGTGCACGATGGTATTCCCGGATCCTTCACCATGGGTGGTATCTGCGCTGGTGCGAGCGGTCGGTTCCTTGAAATGACCGCAAAACGGCTTGGGGTTGACATCACTGAGCTGGGACCCCTGGCCATGAAGGGATTCGGGAAGAATGTGCCGATGAACAGCTACTGCATCGTGTTCGGGACCCAGAGCTTGGTCAATGCCCTCTCCGCGGGGAGTTCCCGAGAGGATGTTGCTGCCGCTGCCTGCCACAGCGTGGCTGAGCAGGTCTTCGAGCAGCAGCTCCAGGAAATTGACATCAAGGAACCAGTGATTATGGTGGGGGGCACCTCCCTTATCGAAGGCCTGGTGTATGCGATGGGAGAACTCCTCCAGACAAAGATCGTGGTACCCCCTCACTCACAATATATTGGTGCAGTGGGATCCGCACTCCTGGTGAGTGGGTACATCAAGGGAGCATAGATGGAGGCGCTGGAGTACTTCACGGTGGAGAGCCCTGAGCCTCTGGGGGCGGAGTACTACCGCAGGATCATGGGAATTGTTCTGCAGGATCTGGATCTTATCAAGATCATCAGCAGGTTGCATGTGTATATCGACCCGAAAGTTCCGATTTTTGTGGCGGTCGGGGTCATCAAGAAGCTCCCGTCATTTATCCGGGTGCGGGATTGCGGGAGCGTGAAGATCGAGGAGATGCGGGCGACTATCTCTATTGGGAATGAGACCTATCTCGCTCCTCTTCTCATCATGCTCCAGGGGAAGTTTGGAAAGGATCAGATCGACCAGCCGGATCGTTTCACCGTGATCATCACCTCCGATCAGCCCATCCAGGCAGATATTGAAGATATGGTGGTCACCGACCCCAGTGAAGGGATCTATCGTGACCTGATCTATGCGATGCAGTACGCGGCACCGGAGGGGTTCAAGGTACGACAGCAGTTCGTGAGCAAGGAACTTTTTTACTATGTAGCAAGCGAGAACACCTTGGACGATGCCATGGTCAGGTCCCTTGTTGTGGAGAAGTTTGCCCTGATGGGAGTCCGCTATGATCCTTGAACCCATCACCTACTCAGGGGGCATTTACCGTCATGAGGAGATGGTAGAGCTGATTGAGGACCTGGGCGGACACATCATCCAGCGGCAGGTGATTGCCGGAGACGTGGTTATCCAGGCGAACGTTCCCAGGGAGGATATCGGCATTCTGAAAGAGGTTGCAAAACCCCTCCTCGGTTCCATCACCATATCCCCTCTGGTGGGAACCGAGATTGCCGTGGTGAGTATGAGCCTCGAGATCCACCATCTCCCCCACACATCCTGTGACGTAGCTGAATACCTGAGGCGGTATGGGTCAAAGACAAATATGGTGGGGCTCGCTCGGGGATTCGGAAAACGGATTGCGAATCTGAACGTTGAGGAGAGGGACGTGATCAACGAACACGATGGAGCGATCTTCCTTTTGGGAAATTTTGAGGAATGCATCCACTACAAATTCCCCACTCTGCGCCGGGGAATCCATGTTCCGATTGTGGTTACCGGTGGGCCATCAACGGAGTCTCTGAAGAAAATAATCGATCCCCCAGTGGAAGGGTATGTCGGAGGAATTGGGCGCCTGATGCACCGCTACCGTCGCCCCGAGGAGCTGGCAAAACTGGAAGAGATCGTGGCAGAGATATCCAGGGTGCTGGATGTGCGGAGAGCTGAGATCGCAAAAGATCCTCTCTCCATAAACCCACCGCGGTTGATGGAAGTGATCAAGGAACAGGTCAGTGCCATTGAGGAAGTCACCTCTCCCACACCCATTACGGTCCAGATGACTGGCCTCCGTGTGAAGCTTCCCTACGAGACCTACGCGGGTGCCATCCGCGATTGCGAGATTGAGGATGGTATCCATATCGGTGATATCGCCCATATCCTTCCTTCACGGATGCGCAACTACATTATCGTGCGGATCAAACCATTCTCAGAGACAAATATTGTTGTGTGATCATGGAGTTTGAGGATATTCTGGATTCGATTGTCGAGCGGGGATCGAAGAAGACTGCTGAGGATTGGTTGCAATCCATCAACCAGGAGTACGGGAGGATCCCCCTGATCTTTGAGCGAATGGCGGAGCGGCCCGAGGTGCTGATATCACATCTGCTGTACAAACAGACAGTGACTACCACGAGCTTGCTCGACCCAAAAGTGGTGGAGCTGATCAGCCTTGCCGTGGGGGCCTCCCTGAAGTGTCGTCACTGTGTGGATTACCATATCCAGGCGGCCCTGAAGAAAGGGGCTACCAGGGATGAGATCCTGGAGGTTATACTGATCGCAGGACTGACAGCAAATGCTGCAGTACTCGCTAATGCGTATCGCGTGATGAATGGGGCTATTCTCCGGTGTGGTGGTTCCTGCGATGTGAATCCCCCCAGCCTGGATGAATAGGTTCAGACAACCGAAGGAGGGATGACCTCCTCGTTTTGATCCTCATGCAGAACACTATTTCACCAGATACGCCTCATCGTTTTTTGACAGTCTTTCCAGAGCTCCAAAGAATAGTATATATACCGGGGTGCGTACCGAACTGTAAGAATTCCCCCTCGTGGGTACAGAGGGTACGAAGAACCGTATTGCAGGCATACCAGATGTGGAGAAGGTAATAGGGAGATGTCAAGAGTTTGTTTTGGATTTGAAGTTCACCAGCCGTTCCGTCTGGATCATCAGTTTGATCCGGAAGCGGGGAGGCGGAACAAAAACCTTCGAGAGGTGTATTTCACCGCGAAGAACCGCGATCTTCTGGAGCGGGTGGTGCAGAAGTGCTACGTTCCGGCAACGGAGATTGTACTGGAGAATCTCGATCAGGGATTCTGCTGTAGCTTCAGTCTTTCCGGGACGCTCATCGAGCAGCTGGAGGCCTGGGGGAAGGATGCACTCGATCTCTTTCAGCAGGTAGCCTCTCACCATAATACAGAACTGCTTGCCCAGACGTATTACCATAGCCTGGCCAGTCTCTTCACTGAAAAAGGCGAATTCGAGGAGCAGATTCGGCAGCATATGCACCTGATGCAGGATACTTTTGGGGTAACGCCCCGCGTCTTTGAGAATACGGAATTCATCTTCAATACTACTGTTGCCTCGGTCGCTAAAAAGCTGGGATTTGCCGGGGTCTATGCGGAGGGAGTCGAACGCGTCTTGGGGTGGCGGAGCCCGAATTATCTCTATTCCTGCCAGGGGATAAAGGTCCTCATGCGCAATTACCGGCTTTCTGACGATATCGCATTCCGGTTCTCGAACCGCCAGTGGGAGCACTATCCACTCACCGCGGATACCTTCGCCTCATGGCTCGCGGCGACACCCGGAGATTGCATTCATCTCTTCATGGATTATGAGACCTTTGGTGAACACCACTGGCATGAGAGCGGGATCATGGAATTCCTACGATGGCTCCCCCATGAGATCGCGCTCAAGGATACTCAATGCATCCTCCCGTCCCAGGCATTAGAGCAGGATCCCAGAGATGAGCTGAACATTGCCGAGACTATCTCCTGGGCAGATCAGGAAAAGGATGCCTCAGCGTGGCTGGGCAACTGCCAGCAACTCGCGGCATTTCGTGAGGTAGAGCGGGCGGGCAGGCTCGTCAGGGATCGTGAGGTCTGGAGGTACCTCCAGGCGAGTGACCATTTCCACTATATGGCTTCGAAGTCCGGCTCCTGCGAAGAAGTTCACTCCTACTTCCGGCAGGAAGGTCCTTTTAAGTCGTTTGCAGACTATATGCGTGTCCTCTCAGATTTTGAGGAGCGTTCTGCCTCCCTCGCTCGGATGCGGGGAGCGGTGCTGGGATTACGATGTCTCCCCCCTGAGAAGGCGTTCCACTTTTTCTCAGCGTACGGCTATACCGGGTACTCTGCCTACAGCCTGGATGACTTTGCTATGCAGCTGGAAGTGGTGCCCAAGGACTCTCTTCAGTTTCACGTCGAACGAGGAGATTTTGTCCGGTGGGTCGCTGATGTTATCGGCGACCATCACCTAGCTGAATCACTGAAAAAGTACCACCTGCCCCACGAACTCTTCGACGCGGTGGATAAACGGAGGAAATACCTTTGGAATCGCTTAAAATAGCTTTTTTCTGCTGGGAATCACTCTACTCCGAGCGAGTGGGCGGTCTTGCCAGCGCTGCGACGCATTTAGCAGAGACCCTGGCGAGGGATCACGAGGTTCATTTCTTCACCCGCGGGGACCATGATCGGGTCATCAAGGACGTCAACTATCACTGCTGCCAGCCGGAGGGAAAAAATATTGTCGACTATTGCCGGTCGATGAGCATGAGTATGGTAGAGCGGTTCCGTGATTATGATATTCCGCGATTCGATGTCCTCCATTTCCATGACTGGCATGTGGTTGAAGCGTTGCATCTCCTCCGTGAACGCCCTAATGTGCTCTCCTTCCACTCCACGGAGTTCGGACGAAATGGCGGCAACTTCGGGGACTGGTGGGAGTTCAGGGAAATCTCCACCAAGGAGTGGTATGCAGGTCTCATAGCCCAGAAGATACTCGCGGTCTCCCATTCATTAAAGAATGAGATCGGATGGCTCTACCAGATCCCGCAGGAGAAAGTCGAGGTGATCCCCAATGGGGCCATCCCGGAGGAGTACCGGGCATACATAGATGCGGGGGAGGTAAAGCACCGGTACGGTATCCACCCGCTCACCCCCCTGGTTTTTTTCTGCGGTAGAATGGTCTTTCAGAAAGGGCCGGATCTCGTAGTGGATGCCATCCCCGCTATTATCCAGAAGCACTGGGATGTCCAATTCATCTTCGCAGGGGAAGGCCATATGCGCCGGTGGCTTACCGACCGATCCCAGTCCCTACCCGCCCAGTTCCTGGGATGGATTCCGGATTCTGAGTATGTCAGGCTGCTTAATGCCAGTGATATCGTGGTCATACCCAGCCGAAACGAACCGTTCGGGCTCGTCCTCCTTGAAGCCTGGAGTGCGGAGAAGTGCGTGGTGGCAGCAGACGTTGGAGGGCTCGCTGAAAATATCGAAAATTTCCGGGATGGCGTTAAGGTATACCCTACTCCCGAATCCGTTGCCTGGGGAATCACCTATGTGCTGAACGAGAGGAGCAAGATCTCTTCCCTGGGGAAGGAAGGACGGAAGAAGATCGATCGATTGTTTAAATGGGATTCCATTGCTAAGAACGTAGTAGCAGCGTATCGGAGTGTCATGGCATGAGACTTGCATATTTTGTGGATGAATTTCCGCCTTTTTTCAGAGGAGGACTCGGTACCTACGCGATGGAGATCACCCAGCAGTACGTGAAGCTGGGGCACACAATCACCGTCTTTTCCCACAACAATGGAAACGATCCCACACGGGACCAGTGGGAAGGTGTGGAGGTACACCGCCCCCTGCTCACTGACATCTCCGATGCCCTTCCCATCTTGAATCCCTGCGATGTGCAGAGGTGGGATCAGAAAGGCCAACAGTTTTACCAGGAAACCCTTCTCTATAATTTCCTTTCTGCCTCGAAGCTAATCAACGACCTGGTGCGGATGGAGAAGCGGACATTTGATATTACGGTCTCCCATGACTGGCTCGCAGCCCTTGCTGGTGTCGTAACCCGATCCAACCTGAATCGCCCCTTCGTGTTCCACTTCCATTCCACGGAAGAGGGGCGAACCTCGGATGGTTCCACGACCATCAAACAGATTGAGCGGCTGGCTGCCGAGCATGCCGACCTGATTGTCACCGTCTCCTATGCAATGCGTGATGAACTCGTGCGCCTCGGATATCAGGAATCAAAAATCCGGGTGGTCTACAATGGAGTCGACGCGGAGAAGTACCATCCTGCGCGGTTCTCACAAAAGCAGATTGAGAAGTTCCGGGAGCACATTGGTGTGGGAGATGCCCCCATGATCTTTTTTATCGGTCGCCTCACCTGGGTAAAGGGAATTGATATGCTGGCCATGGCGATGCCCATGATTCTCCGGGAGGTGCCGGAAGCGAAGCTGGTGATTCTTGGCAAGGGGGAGATGGAACCCCTCCTTTCCCACATCGTCCGATCCCAGGGGATGGAGAACAATGTGATCCTGAACTATTCCTATGTAGGGGAAGAAGAACGACTTATGCATTATGCTGCCTGCGATGTGGCCGTCTTCCCCTCCAAATATGAACCGTTCGGTATCGTGTGCACGGAAGCAATGGCCATGGGGAAACCGGTGGTAGTGGGTGCCCGAGGTACCAGTGGGTTCCGGGAACAGGTGGTTATCACCGGAGATTCTCCCACTGGTTTCCATATCAACCCCTTCGACCCCGCAGACATCGCCAAATTTACCACGATGTTACTCAATGACGCCGACCTGCGGAGGAAGATGGGCGTAAATGCCAGGAATCGGGTCCTCGAACAGTTCACCTGGGACATTGCAGCAAAAAACACCCTGCAGGTCTATGAAGAAGCAATCGAGATGAGCCACGGTACGAGGAAGAATCCACCCGCTTCCCCGCAATAAGACGGTATCGATGATTGCGTTTGGAAGGGAACTGGGGGATTATCAGGTCGCCCGAAGGAAGGAGTATCTTCTCACTACCCCGTGGTCGTACTGTTCATCATCCCTCGCCGGTAACACCCGCAAGTATCATGGCCTCCTTGTCCAC
>JAJRCM010000015.1 GCA_028678965.1 Methanomicrobiales archaeon
AACGAAGTGAGCGAGACCGCCCGGAGGATTGAACAGGAGTATGGCGGTTTCGGTTTCTACACCCCCTCCTCCACTTACCACATCTTCATGCCCGGTCTGCAGGGAGGGAAGATGTCGAGCAGTATTCCCGAGAGTCTCTTCGGGTTCGATGAACCGGCGGGCACCATCAAGAAGAAGATCATGACTGCCCTCACTGGCGGAAGGGCTACCCAGGAGGAACAGCGGAAACTGGGAGGAGAACCAGACCGCTGCCCGGTTTACCTTCTCAACCTTTTCCACATGGTGGAGGATGACCAGGAGCTCAGGGAGATACGGCAGCAGTGCCGAGGGGGAGAGCTTCTCTGCGGTACCTGCAAGAAACAGACACTGGAACGGGTCATGGCATTTCTCTCAGAATTCCGCGAACAGATGGATGCCATCGGCGATGAGCTGGAGGAAGCATGATGGATCTCACCCTGAATGAGAAACGGCTTCTCTCCGTGCTGGGTAGCGGGGGAAGATCATCACCCGAAGAGTGTGCATCCCGGCTGGGGACCACGGTGGATGCGGTCATCCAGCACGCCCACCTCCTCCACGAACGGGGTCTCGCGGTGATGGATACGGCTATCGAGCACCACTACCACCTCACTCCCGAGGGGAAGGAGTACGCGGCGAAAGGGCTTCCTGAACGGCAGCTGCTGGAGAGTATCAAGGGATCGGTCGAGCTTGCCACCCTCAGCCGCAACCCCCTCGCTCCCATTGCCATCGGGTGGATGAAGCGAAAAGGGTGGGTCACCATCCAGAAAGGCATGGTGACCCCCACCGGGAAAGCCCCCCGTGGTGAGGATGAAGAGGCCCTCCTCCACCCGGAACAGGGAGGCCCAGGGATGCCCCAGCTCCTGAAACGGGGACTTGCCACCGAGGAGATGGTCACCACCTATACCATCGCCATCACCAGAGAGGGAACAACGTATCTTTCCGGAGGAGTGGATCTCACCGAGGAAGTGGGCACTCTCACGAGAGACCTGATCGTCTCGGGCAGATGGCGGGAGGTGAAGCTCCGCCGGTACCGGGTGGAGACCCTTCCCCGGCGGGTCTTTACCGGGAAGAGCCATCCCTACCATCGCCTTCTCGACGAGATGCGCCAGATCCTCCTCCATATGGGATTCACCGAGATCTACGGGGATATTGTCCAGAGTTCCTACTGGAACTTCGACGCACTCTTCCAGCCCCAGGATCACCCCGCCCGGGAGATGCAGGATACCTTCTACCTGGATCGCTTCCAGCCGCTTCCCTCCGGGTGGGAGAAGGTACAAGAGACCCATATCTGTGGTGGTACCACCTCATCCACCGGGTGGGGAGGTACATGGAGCCCGCGAAAGGCAGAACAGTGCGTGCTCCGCACCCACACCACCTGCCACTCCATCCAGCACCTTGCCCGGCACCCTGACCCCCCGGTCAAGGTGTTCACCATCGGACGGGTATACCGGCGGGAAGCGATCGATCCCACCCACCTCCCGGAGTTCGAGCAGCTGGAGGGGATCGTGATGGACGAGGGGGTGAACTTCCGGCACCTTCTCGGGTTCTTGAAGGAGTTCTACGAGCGGATGGGATTTGCAAACGTCCGCTTCCGTCCCGGGTACTTCCCCTACACTGAGCCAAGCGTGGAGCCGGAGGTCTGGGTTAAGGGGCTCGGCTGGGTCGAACTGGGGGGTGCCGGCATCTTCAGGGAAGAGGTCACCGAACCCTTCGGTATCCGTCACCCGGTCCTTGCCTGGGGGCTGGGGGTTTCCCGCCTGGCCATGCTTAAGATGGGGCTCCATGACCTCCGCCAGCTGTATCGCAGCGATGTGGACTGGGTCCGCGAGGTGCCGGTCTACGGTTCTCCCCGGAAAGGAGGTGACTAACCCATGCCGGTTATCACCCTTCCCTATCGTTACCTGGAGGAGCTGGTGGGATCGGATCGTGCCACCATCCTCGCCCGGCTTCCGATGTTCGGGGCAGATATCGAACGGACGGAGAACGATCATGCCGATGTGGAGTTCTTTGCCAACCGGCCGGATCTGTACTCCACCGAGGGTGTCGCAAGGGCACTGCGGGGATTCATGGGTATTGAGACCGGTCTTCCTACCTACCCGGTGAAACGGTCGGGCATCACCTTCACCGTCGATCCCGGCCTGAAGAATATCCGCCCCTATCTCGGTTCAGCGGTGATCCGCAACGTCTCGCTGGATGAGGAGTCCATCGTGAGCCTGATGGGTCTGCAGGAAGCCCTTCACTGGGCGGTGGGGCGGGGCCGTGGTAAAGTAGCGATCGGTATCCATAACCTCGATCCCATTATCCCGCCGTTCCACTATCTCGCCGCCGATCCTTCACGATCCTTTATCCCCCTTGATTTCACCCGCCCCATGACCCTGCGTGAGATCCTGGAGGAGCACCCCAAGGGACGGGAGTACGCTCACCTGGTGAAGGACTTCCCCCGCTATCCCCTGATCGTTGATGCCCACAACCAGGTCCTCTCGTTCCCCCCTATCATCAACGGGGAGCTCACCCGGGTCACCACCGCCACACGGAACCTCCTCCTTGATACCACTGGCACCGATCTTCGGGCAGTGATGACCGCGGTGAACATCATCTGCACCGCCTTCGCTGAGGCTGGAGCCACCATCGAGAGCGTCACCATCGATGACGTGGAGGTCCCCTCTCTTGCCCCGTCCACCCGCCGGATATCCACCGCAGCCTGCACAAACCTCCTCGGCCTCTCACTCACGGGGGAAGAGATTGCCTCCCATCTCCGTTCCATGCGGTATGGGGCGACCGCATCAGGCACTGACGAGGTGGTGGTCCAGATCCCCTGCTACCGTGCGGACATCATGCATGACTGGGACATCTACGAGGATGTGGCCATTGCCTACGGGTATGAGCGGATCGTCCCTGCCCTCCCCCCTACCTCCACCATCGGGAGCGAGCATCCCGTCTCTCGCCTCCTCAATGCCGTCCGGTCGATCATGACCGGCCTCGGGTCCCTGGAGATGATGCCCTTCACTCTGACCAATGAACGAGTGCTCTTCACGTCGCTCCAGCGGGAGCGGGACCCGGGCGTCCTCCCCTTGATGCATCCCATCAGCGAGGAGCACACCGTGGTCCGCACCGCCATCCTCCCCCTGCTCCTGGAGGAGCTCACCCTGAATGTACACCGGGCCCTCCCCCAGCGGCTGTTCGCCGTGGGGGATGTGGTGGAGGAGTGCGTGACGCACCAGACGGTGGCAGCAGTGAGCATGCATTCGGAGGCAAACTTCAGCGAACTGTACGCCACCATGGACGCCCTGTGCCGGGATCTCAGCCTCTCTTACCAGGTGGCGGTCTCAGAGGATCCCGCCTTTATCGAGGGAAGAAGAGGAGATATCCTGGTAAATGGAAAAAGAGCGGGAGTGTTCGGGGAAATTCACCCCTCTGTACTCCTGGCCTTCGGCCTGGAGCAGCCGGTCGCTGCTCTGGAGCTGGACCTCAGAGCCGTACCGGGATACCCCGGCCGGCAAGATACTCCTTGACCTGGCGGATGGTGAACTCCCCGTAGTGGAAGACGCTCGCCGCAAGGCAGGCGTCTGCCCGCCCGTCCACAAACCCCTCGTAGAAGTGTTCAAGCGTTCCTACTCCCCCGGAAGCGACCACCGGGATGCCTACTGCATCGGCCACCGCCCGGGTGATAGGGATATCAAACCCGTCTTTTGTACCATCCGTCTCCATGCTGGTGAGCAGGATCTCCCCCGCCCCACCGGCTTCTGCTTCACGGACCCACCGTATGGCGTCGATCCCCGTCGGCCGGCTCCCCCCATAGGTCACCACCTCATACCAGCACTCCCGTCCACCAGGAAGAGGTATGGGCGTCGCTCCGGGGATCATCCACTCATTCCTCCGCACGTCCACGGCCACCACGATGCACTGGGTCCCGAATCGCTCCGCCGCCCGGTTGATGAGCGACGGATCGTTCACCGCACTGGTGTTGATGCTCACTTTATCGGCGCCTGCCCGCAGGATCTGCTGGATGTCCTCAAGGTTCCGGATCCCTCCGCCGACCGTCAGCGGGAGGAAGAGCTGGTCCGCCGCCCGCTGGATGAGGTCGATGATGATCCCCCGTGCTTCTTTGGAGGCCGTGATATCCAGAAACACCACCTCATCCGCCCCCTGCTGGTTGTACCGCTGGGCGAGCGCGACTGGGTCACCGGCGTCGCGGAGTTCAACAAAATGCGTTCCCTTCACCACCCTGCCGTCTTTGAGGTCCAGGCAGGGAATGATTCTGCGGGTCAGTACCATGAAAGAGGATGGGGTGGGAAGGCCATATCAGGGTTGCGGAACCATGGGGTGCTATAAACCGGGAAGGAGAGATCGGTAGGATGTCAGGAGCCGGTAGCATGAGGGAATCAGGGGATGCAAAGATTGCCTGGGCCCGGCAGTACATGCCGGTGCTGGGTGCGATTCGGGAGGAGCTCGTTCGGGAGCAGCCGTTCACGGGAATCACTATAGGGATGGCTCTCCACGTCGAGGCAAAGACCGCAGTGCTGGTGGAGACTCTCGCTGCCGGGGGTGCCA